>JBJFAO010000022.1:0-3898 GCA_051887955.1 Christensenellales bacterium | reverse complement strand
ATGTCGTTTTGCGTGCTAAAGCAATACGCGGCGGAGAAGTGTTCTGGACGGAGGATTATTCTCTTATCAACAAAATAAACGAAAATCTTTCGGAAATAAACGAAACGCTTTCGGAGGAAATAGACCTTATAGCCGCAGAAAACAAACTGAAAGAACAGCGCTCTAAAATCGAAGAACAGAACAATCTGTATGAGGGGATTTTCGCCGTTTTTCGTCCGCATCTGAAAAAGATTAAAAAGTGTTTTTCCAAGGCTGAAAGCGAAGAAGAAAAGGAAAAGGCGCTTCGTCTGGCGGTCGTGTACGGCGTATACCTGAAACGGCGCAGCAATCTCGCTATGCTTGCAAAAAACGGTCGGGCGCAATTATCCGAACTTTTGTACGCAATGCGCGAATCCACGGACGCACTTTCTTTCTATGGAGCGGCGGCGTCGGTGGTTTTTGAGGGCGACGGAGCATATCCGATCGAGCGGCTCGTTTTTTTATACGAATTTTTTGAGGATTGTATAGAAAGCGCTCTCCCCGACCTTTCCGCGTGTCTTGTGCGATTATCGGGCAAAAACGGACTTTTGCAATGCCGCGTCGCTCTCGACAACGTAAGCGAAAGCGTCTCGGAGAGCTGGAGAAGCAGGGAGTGTGAAAAACTCGGCGCGACCGTTTCTCTGCAGCAACAGGACGAAACGCTGTATGCTACGCTGTCGTTCGGCGAGAGGGGGGCTGTTTTATGATACCTTTCGTCGATTGCAACGAAATAGCTTTTCGCGGCGCTTTTATAGTTCTTGCGCTTGCGGCGTCTGTCGGGGTAGTATGTTTTGCGATAAGTCTTTCGTATCGGCTCAGATTGCGGTATATTCTTCCCGGACTGCTCTGTACAATCGGCGCGATTCTGACGTTTTGTTTTTTGACGGACGGCATTCGGATTCGCGATTTGGGAGAAAACAGAAACGACTTTTCGGGCTCTATATGTCTTTTGCCGACGTGGAGCGTAGTTTTGATTGCGTTGTTTTTGCTTGCTTGCATCGGAATTTGTCTTGCTCTCGTCATAAAAAAGCGGTTGTCGTCTCTTACGGCTATGTCCGTCAAGGAGGCCATTTCCGTATTGCCGGCAGGCGTTTGTTTCTATGACGAAACGGGGCGGTTGCTTCTTGTCAACGAGCAAATAAGCAACGAATGCGGACAAATTACGGGAATGCCTCTTTTGGACGGCGCGGCGTTCTGGTCGGC
Organism: Christensenellales bacterium; assembly: GCA_051887955.1. GTDB lineage: Bacteria > Bacillota > Clostridia > Christensenellales > DTU072 > CAG-1782. The sequence continues at coordinate 2,677 of JBJFAO010000022.1, read as the reverse complement.
AATGTGCGAAGGTAAAGTAGCGGACGGCGTCGTTTGTTCCGTGGAGGGCGACTCGGTGCTTGTGGAAAAAAACGACGGCAGAGCGAGCTGCTACAAGCGTATCGCTCATATACTTAACGGGAAAACGGTTTATGAAATATCCGGCTCGGATATAAGTCGTGAGTTTGCGCTCAAAAGGAAGGTCGAGAAACAGAATGAAGAATTGCGAAAAATGAATTTCAGGCTTCGTAAATATGGAGAAACGGTAACCGAAGTCACTAAAGAGCGAGAAACGCTTGCGGCAAGGGTGAAGGTGCACGACGGTATGGGCTCGTTGATATTGAAGACAAAACGCGCGCTTTTGCAGGGGGAATGCGACAAAGAAGCGTTGATAAACGAATGGAACGGCATCGTTTCGCTCATCTATGCTCCGGAAATCGAAGGGGATAGATTTGCGGAAATCGAAAAAACCGCAGAGAGCGTTGGAGTAAAAATAGTATACGACGGAGTGCGCCCGAAAGCGGGCGGCGAAGAAGAAAAGATACTGTTAAGCGCAGTGTTCGAGTGCTTGACGAATACCGCGCGACACGCGGACGGAAACGAGTTGTACGTTACGTTTTGCGACGACGGGAAATTTATTTGCGCAAATATCGGCAACAACGGCAGACCGCCGCAGGCGGAAATCGTAGAAGGAGGAGGGCTTTCCTCTTTGCGTACGATGACGGAAATGGCGGGAGGAAGCATGAAAACGGAGAGCTCTCCGCGGTTTCTGCTTACCGTGAGGGTTCCGAAGGAGGAAAAAGAAGATGAACGATAAAATAAACGTGATGATTGTGGAAGATCAGGCGATGCCGAGGCAGCTTTTCGAGGCGATTATTAAAACGCAACCGAAATTCAATCTCGCCGTATCGATTGACAACGCCTCCATCGCAGACATCTGCTGCGCAAGGCACGAAATAGACCTCGTGCTGATGGACGTCGTAACAAAAAACGGTGCGAGCGGACTTTTGGCGGCGGAAAAAATAAAAGCGCAGAATAAAAAAGTGAAAATAATTATCGTTACGAGCATGCCCGAATGTTCTTACGTCGAACGTGCGAAAAAAATAGGCGTAGAGGGCTTTTGGTACAAGGATTTCAGCGTAGAACCTATATTAACGCTCATAGAACGCGTTTTGAACGGCGAGCGGGTATATCCCGACTCTGTGCCGGAAATTCAGCTCGGTCTTGCCAAAAGCGGCGAGCTGACGGCGAGAGAGCTTGAAATTCTGCGCGAGATGACGGGAGGATTTACGAATGCGGAAATTGCGGAAAAACTGGGTATATCCGAAAAACGCGTGCGCAATCACGTCGCAAATATGCTGGAAAAGACGGGATTCCGGAGTCGAACCGAGCTTGCCGTGCGCGCAAGAGAATCGGGGCTTACCATACTTGACAGGACGGAGGACGACATATAAAACCGTAAAAAAACCCGTAACTATGACGCGATATAAAAAAATCGGCTGCAATTTGCGGCCGAATTTTTTTTTAGATTTTTAATAAAAGTGCCGAAAGGGGGGTCATTTGACACTCCCCCCGAGAGATAAAAGGTAATAAAATATTATAAATAAACTTTTATAAATCGGATAATATCCGAGTCGTCGGGGAGAAGTCGCGAAAAATGAAAAAGGTGATTGTCGCAATCCAGAATACGCTCGTGTGCGAAGCTGTGACGAACGCATTGAAAAACGCGGGCTTTTTTGTGGAAAAATCACTTTCGCAAGATCCCGACAATATTGCGGCGGCGTGCGGATTGTTTTTTGCGGACGTTCTTTTGATGGACGCAGGACGTCCGACGGAAAAATCTTTCGATCGCCGTATGGAAACGGTTTTGCGTTCCAGAAAGCAAGCTCCGTCTTTGAAAGCGGGACTTTTGTGCGACAACGTTTCCGATCCCGAAATCGCGCAAAAAGTCAAGCAGGCGATGGAAACGGGACTTATAGACATATTCTTTTACGAGTCCGTGCAGACGGACTATCTTTGCGACGTGGTGGACTCGCTGTGAGCAAAGAGAGAAAAAAAGGGTTTTGACGGGCGACAAACGCCCCCGAAGAAATAAAAACTATAGGAGAGTAGCTTATGAAAAAAACTATCAAAGCGATTTTGAGCGTTGTGCTCGCGCTCGTTTTGGGAGCGACCGTATTTACTGCGTGCGAAAGCAAACACGAACACGGGTTTTCCGAGGAGTGGACGTACGACGAAACGGGACATTGGCACGCCTGCACGGGCGAAAACTGCGAAGAGAAGGGGGAATTTGCCTCGCACGTTTACGATAACGACGCGGATACGACCTGCAACGTGTGCGGTTATGCGAGAGCGGCGCACGTTCACGCCGCGGCTACGGCGTGGAGCAAAGACGCGACGAACCATTGGCACGAATGTACCGTGAGCGGCTGCAACGAGCAGCTTGACAAAGCGGCGCATACATGGGACGAAGGCACCGTCACAGCGGAAGCCACCTTTACGAGCGACGGCGTGAAGACCTACGCCTGCACCGTCTGCCAAAAGACGAAAACAGAAACCGTCACCATGGATTATATCGACGTCAACTTCGTGAAATCGGATGCCGAAAATCAGACGAAAGTCAGATTTACCGTGACCGAGGCGGGCACCTATTACTTCCGCTACGAAGTGCAGGACTGCGGTTTTGCCAACGGCTACT
>JBJFAO010000021.1:0-3920 GCA_051887955.1 Christensenellales bacterium | reverse complement strand
ACGCCTCCTGCGAGAACGGTGTATAAAGTAGGGGAGGAGATTTCTCTCGACGGAGGTTCGGTCGTAATAGGCTACAACGACGGCTCTTCCTCTAAGGTCGCGCTCACTATGGATATGCTCGATAGGAATGCCGGCGAATATACCGCTACTGCGGGCAACGCCGAAGTCGGTTTCGTTTATTCCGACGCCAAATATCCGGGGCAAGCGACTTTCGGATATACGATAAAGGTGTTGAAAGAAGCGGTATCGTTGACGTTGGGGCTTGACAACGTAAAAACGAAATACGTACTCGGCGAAAGCTTTGACAGAAGCGGATTGGTGGTTTTCGTTCATTTCTCGGACAAGACTACCGATACCGTCGTCGATTTCAACGGCGCGGAATGGTCGTTCGAAGGGGAAAGCTATTCCGAAACGGGCGTAACGGCAACGAGAGTATATTACGGGCACAAGTCGCACGACGTTTACGCGGATATTTCGGTTAACGTCACAAACGACGTGGTGGAGGTACGGTTTGTCGACGGGTTTGACGGCTTCGGAGAAATAACCGAAGGGTTGGATATCGCTTTGGATCCGAACGACAAGCTGATAATTACCAGAGAAAACGGAGCCGTCGAAGAGTCCGTTATTACGAAAAGCATGCTCGATTACGACAGAAACGATTATACGCTCGGCGCAAGAAACGTTACGGTAACGTATTCCGAAGACAAAATTCTCGTTACTCGCGTTAACGTCGTCTCTCGCATAATTTCTTCCGCGTCCGTCGCAAACGAGCCTGCGAAAACCGTTTACGTGAAAGGCGAAACGGATTTCGAGCTTTCGGGATTGATTCTTACCGTTGCGTATAACAACGGAATGGAGCTGAGCCTCGACGGCGCAAGATTTATATATTTGCGCGACGACGGACAATCCGTCGTTTACGGAATGCCCGATACTTTTTCCAGAGAAGTGGAAATATCCTTATCCGCTCTCGATACGACGCTTTCCGACGGGGAGATTTACAAAACGCAGACGATAGCGGTGGAAGTAAAGGACGTGCCGTCCGCAACTTCGACGGCAAGCGAATTCAACGTATACGTATTCAAAAACGTAATAAACAATATTTCTTTCGGTATGGATTCTTCCGAAAGCAGAACTATAGAAATTTTTGAACGGGAAGAACTCGTTTTGCCCGACGACGCGTTCGTAACGGTAGTTTACGAGGGGGGAGCGACGGAAAAGGTTTACTTAAATACTCTGAGAGAAGAAGAGTATTCTTTGTCCTATTTCGACGTCAACAGCTCGGGAAATCATAGCGTAACGCTCTCTTACCTCAGGAAAGAATGCTCCTTTATGGTGTCGGTATTGGATAAAAAACTTGTCGGTATTTCCGTCAATCCGTCGGCGATAACGGTGAAGGAGGGAATGAACGTTTCTTCCGACGATATACGTATAAGCTTGCATTATGTGAGAAACGACGGAACGGAATATTCTCCCGAATATCGACCGGAAATAGGATTTAATAACGTCAACTGCACCTTCGATCCGTCTGCGGTCGAATTCGGAAGCGCGAATTCTTGTACTCAGCCACACAAAATATCTTATTCGTACGGCGGGACGACCGTTTCGCAGACCATTATGATAACCGTTTTGCGCAGGCGCGCGCAAAGCGTAACGATGCAGCAGTATCCCAAAGACGTGTACGTGGAAAACGAGCCGTCGTTATCTTTGGCGGGCGGTTACGTTATGGTTACTTACGACAACGGCACGAGCGAACAGATACCTCTCGACAGCGCGCGTCTGTCGGTAGACGATCGCGAATTCGATACGTCCGAAATATCCGACGGTAGCTCCAGACAGGCGAGTATTTACGTGCGCTTTACCGACGAAACGGGCAATACCGTAGAGGTATCTTTCAACGTGACGGTTAAAGACAGGCATTATCTTACCGCCGATTTCGGAGAAAGCGACGTATTGAAATACAATTTTGAGTACGGAACGGGGAAAGAAGCGAGACCGGATTTTTCCATAAAAGGCCGCAAGGTATTCGGCGGTAGCGAGGTGGAGCTTATAAACGGCAAAGTGTTTGAAACCGTTGCCGATCCGCGTTTCAGATTGTACTATACCGACGTCGAGGGCGCGGAATCGGTCGATTGGCCCAAGGACGTAGGGCTTTACAGGATGGTAATAGAGTTTACCGGCGACGAAGCGAACAATCCGTATAAAAACGATTCGGTTACAATAGAAATTTTGCCTAAAAAAATAGCGGTTATCGCGGAGAACAAAACGCTTACTTTCGGAGACTACTTCGACAGCGTCGACTTCGGATGGAAAACGTCCAAATACATTAACAACGACGGTACGGAGAGCTATCCCGAAGGAAGTCCCCTTTTGCCGGGAGAAACCGACGAGGAAACGGCAGATATATCTTTCGTAATCAAAAACGAATACGGCAGGGCGGTGGAGTTTTTCGTTGCTACCGGAGCCGACGGCGAAAAGACGGTAATAAATCTTCCCGTGGGCAACTACACCGTAGAGCCCGTTCTTGTCGCTATGAAAACCGACAATTACGAGATAAAATCGTTCGTGTCGGCAGTTCTCGTTATCGAAAAGAAAGATATAAAAATAGTAGCGCAGAACCACGAAAAAACGTACGGAGAACCCGATATGCGTTTCGAATACAAGGCGTACGGCTACAATTCGTATTCCTCCGCATACGACAAGCTTATCGGCGGGTATTATACGGATTACAATTCCTTCGGAAACGTTACTGCGGCGGCGCGCGGAGAAATAATTCTTTACGGCAACTGTAAGGACAGCATAATATCGTATACTCTGCAACGCGAAAAGCACGAAAGCGTAGGAAGCTACGAAATAACCAAAGGCGCCGACGGATATATCGGGAATTACAATCTTGCCGAATTCGTTTCGGCAAACCTTACGATAAACAAGCGCGACGTGATTTTGGACGGAGAGCAGACGCTGCCGCACAGAAAGTACGGAGAAAGATATACCGGTGAATTGTGGAAAAACGAATACGTATTTTCTCTGCACGCCGACGAAAGTCTTGCATTCGACGATAGCTTCGACGAGGTGTTCGCCGGACTTAACGATTATAAAACCAATTACGAGCTCGGCAATTTGTCGATAGAGATTTATCGTTCTGGCATAAAGGTGGGAGAGCTTGCTCCCGACGAAACTTGCGCTGCGGGCGAATACGTCGTAAAATGCTCAATAATAAGAAATATCGCCGAAAATTACAATGTAACGATAAATGATTTCGTTTTCGAGATAGATCCTATGGAGGCGTACGTTTCGGTAAAATCCGATTTCGTCAGCTATCCGTACGAAGCGGAAGGCGGAGCTATGGGGGACGGCTATTGCGCGGTTTTGCCCGAATATACCGTCGGATACGGCGATAATTATGCGACGGATAAAGCAACCGCGCCGATTCTATCTTTCCGCAGACCGGTAGGAAAGGACGTGGGCAGATACGAAATAACCATATCCGACGAGGCTTATGAGAACAATCCGAATTTCGTCTTTGTGCTTACGGGCGATTTTTACGAAGCGTGGGAGAGCTTTTTCGACGGGAGAGCCGAGCTTGCCGGAGTAAAAGAAAATTTGCCCGAAGTATCCGAAGAGGAAAGAGAAAAGGCTTACGTTACCGTCCTGCCCTGTCAATTTACGGCGACATACGGTACGAGTGAAATCTATGGCAGGAAAGCGGTTATCGAACCCTCGTTGAATTTCGATTTCGACGGAAAAACGGTGTCCGATGAGGTAAAAACCGAATTGAAAAAGGCGTTTATCTTCGGGTTTGTCAATAAAACTTACGAAAGGTCCGGTTTGGGATACGTTACCGCCGACAGCTACGACGGAACCGTAGAATACGATTATTTCAAAAACGCAGCCAGCAGAAACTTTATTCTGTCCGGTTCGAC
>JBJFAO010000020.1:0-4045 GCA_051887955.1 Christensenellales bacterium | reverse complement strand
AAAAAGGCTATAAACCGGCTCCCGTAAAAGGAAGCAACGCCTACTATATTTACAACGAATTGAGGCGGATTCTTGCTTTGATAAACAAAGACTCCGATAACGCGCCGTTAAAAGTTCACCATATCTACGACTATATGGTAAACACCGTAATATACGACTACGATTTCGTAGACAATATTCTGGAGCAGAAGGTGGACGACCAAAGCGCGTTCTTTGCCTACAACTGCCTTTATATGGAAGGAGTCCTCGGATTTAAGAACGGGACGTTCCGCGAAAAAGAAAGAGTCGCCATCTGCGACGGTCTCAGCAAAGCTTTCCTTTGTTTTACCCAAATAGAAGGTATCGATTCGATAAAAGTATCGGGCACCGCCAGCGGCGGAGCTCACGCCTGGAACAAAGTAAAAATAAACTCCCGTTGGTATCTGGTGGACGTCACCTGGGGCAATCAGCTCAATAACGGCGGAAATAAAGAATATCTCTCCCACGATTATCTTATGACAAGCGACGATTCCGCCCACCGCGAAGACGAATGGTATTATTATCCCAAAGCAACGGGAAAATACAACTTTATCTTCTCGTAGTCAGCGTTTGAAAAACTTTACGTTGTTACTCAATATATCCGAATAGGAAAAACTGTTCAGCTCTCCGTTATCCTTACGGAAAGTAAAAATCATCGGATAGGTATTTTCCACCGCTCCGCACATATATTCCGTCCTGTTTCTGCCCCTGTTTACCTTTATTTTTATATTCACTCCGGTAATTCTTTTTACGAGCTTTTTCGTATAATTTACGTCCTGCGATATTTCTCTCATAGTATTATTTTTTCCAAAAAAATTTTTTTAAGTCATATTTTCGGTAAACCGATAATATCGTGTACTATGAAAATTTTTAGGGGGATGATATGAACAAGACGGTTAATTCAAATTCCAAGGAGATCATACCGATCGTAAAGACAGTGGAAAACTGCGACCTCGACGTTGAGTCAACAATACTCTGCGTGAGCGCGCAATGCGTAGTTCAAAGCACGGAAGCTTTAAATAAAGAATTACGGATAAACTGCGTTACTTCTTACAGAATAATAACGGTAGACGACGACGGCGAATACGACCTCGTCATACGGCGCAACGAAAACACCGTTTCTATAACGAACGAAAACGTGACTCCTTCTGCAAAAACGGTGATTTTTGCCAACGTAACCGATTGTTCTTATACTGCCAAAGACGGCGGAAGGGCAACCGCCGAAATAGAAATATCCGGTTGGATTCTGAAAGAAAACGAACTCGAATTCCTTGAAAACGCCGCGGATACCGTATTCTGCCGCACGGGTAAATACGAAATAGAGAACGTAGCCTGCCTGGACGACTCATATCTTACCCTGACCAACAGCAACGAAGCGAGGCTTCCCGTTAAAAAAATTCTCGATTGCTCCACGCACGTCACCGTCAACAACGTCTATCCCGCGCAAGGCTCTTTCCAGACGGAAGGGGACGTCGTCATACGGCTCGTCGCTCTATCCGACAGCGGAATATTCATAACGCAAAGCTTCGTTTTGCCTTTCTCTACCGAAATTCAGAACTCCTGCGCTACTCCGGACAGCGTAATAGACGTATACGCTCAGGCGACAAAGACCGACCTTACCGTTACCGACGGAGACGCGAGAGTATTTATTTCCGACGTGGAAATAAAGTTTTTGTACGCCATAAGCGAAAAAGCGACGGTCGACGGCATAATAGACTGTTATTCCAAATCGAAAGACCTCGTGACGACCGAAAAAGTCAACGTAGTCAATACCTGCACCTGCTATCGCGCGGTACGCAATAAAGTCTCGGCATACGTAAAAAGCGAAAGCGTAATAGAAGAAATATATTGCGTAAACGCTCCTTACGTAAGCGACGTAAGCGTGATTATCAACGATTCGCTTAAAGTCGAAGGATTGCTTACCGCTACTTTGGTATACTCCGCCGAGGACGGAATAAAAACGGAAAAATGCGAAATGCCGTTTTCCATAGCCGTTTCGGGAGATTTCGACTGCAGAGAAACCTTCTTCCCGGAAATAAAAATAACGGCTCTTTCCGCAAGACTGCGGAGCGCAACCGAAGCGGAAATAACGGCGGAGCTTTTCGTCGCGGTAAGAGGAACGAACCGTCACGAAATAAAGCTCGTATCATCCATCGAAGAAGGGGGAGACAAGACCGATTCCGAATACGCGATAAGCCTTTATATAGTAAAACCGGGCGAAACGGTCTGGGACGTGGCGAAGGCTCTCAATACCGACGAAGAAACGATATTCCGTCTCAACCCCGAGCTTGCCGTTCCGTTAAAAGGCGGCGAAAAAATAATCGTTTATAACGAACTCGTCTTCGACATATAAACCCGAAAAAATATTTTTTCATAAGAAACGCCGAACTCACGTTCGGCGTTTCCTCTTAAAACGACATTCCTTCCGTAATGCTAAAGATAAGAACTCGTTTGTCGCGCCTTTTTTACTATCGCAGGCTTTATTTCTTTTTTCCGCAATCGTCCGCATATCGGCAACCGCAACAGGACGAGCAAGCCGATTTTTTCTTGTTTTTAATGGAAATAGGCTTTATATTGAGCTTGCCTTTGTTTTTCAGGACAATAAGGACAATAACGGCGACGATAACGGCAAGCCAGATAAACGCGGTATACCAATACGAACCTATCGTATAAATCATTGCGCTTACCGTATAGGAAGAACCCAACCAGAAAAGAACGGTGCGCGAAAACTTTTTCTTGTCGTTAAGCTCGGCTTTAGCTGTGCCTACCGCGGCGAAACAGGGTATGGTAAGCATATTGAAGGCTATAAAGGATATGAGCGCGGGAACGCCTATCCCGGTCGCGGCAATCATCGCCTGCACCGCGCCTATTCCCTCTTCAGCCAGAATATCCAGACCGCCGAAATCCATATTCGCCGCAAAAGTAAGGCAAGCGGCAAGGGTGGAAAAGGTAGCAATAACGTTTTCTTTGGCAATAAGACCGGCTATTACCGCAACGACGAACACCCAGCCGTACTCTCCGAGCTGACTTCCGAAGCCTAAAGGAGTGAACAACGGTTGAACCAACGCGCTTATTCCGGCAAGGACGCTCTCGTTTATCCGTTCTTCGGAAAGGTATTTCCAACCGAAAGAAAAATGAGTCAGAATCCATATGGCTATCGTGGAAATCAAAATAATCGTGAAGGCTTTTTTTATGAAATGCTTAGCTTTATCCCAAAGATGCAAAGTAAGATTTTTTAACTGCGGAGAGCGATATGCCGGAAGCTCCATAATGAACGGAGGCGTTTCTCCTTTCAGCGTAGTGCTTCGCATCAAAAGCACGCTCGCTATCGCCACGGTTACGCCCAGAATATACATTCCGTAAGTAATGAGATCGGCGTTGCCCAGCCCGAAAGAAGTCGCTATCGCGCCGCTGACCGCGGTAAGAACGGGCAACTTAGCTCCGCAGGAAAAAAACGGAATAACTCTGATAGTCGCGGTACGTTCTTTATCGTCGGCAAGCGTACGGGCGTTTATCATCGCGGGTACGGAACAGCCGAAGCCCATTATCATAGGCATAAAACCCCTGCCGGAAAGTCCGAATTTTCTGAACAGTCTGTCAAGAATAAAGGCTATTCTCGCCATATATCCGGAATCCTCCAATATCGAGAAGAACAAGAACAACACGAGAATAGGGGGCAAAAACGAAAGCACCGCTCCGATGCCTTCTATTATTCCGTCGCCGAGTAGCCCGATAAGCCAGTCGGAAGCGGAACAATTTTCTATAAGTCCCCTTATCAGTCCGAACAGCTCTCCCACGAGCATATCGTTCCAGATATTGTTTATTATTACGCCGGGCGAATAAACGGCGCCGTCATAAACGCAGGCAAGCCACCTTACTCCGTAATTTATCGGCTCTCCGTCCGCAAAAAAACCGAGCTCCTCGAGGGACGGGAGGGAAAAAATCGCTCCGAGATACAAAAAATCCTCCGAAAACGTCAGATGGAATATCGCGAACAAAATCACAAGAAAGATAGGTATCCCCCATA
>JBJFAO010000019.1:0-4056 GCA_051887955.1 Christensenellales bacterium | reverse complement strand
TGCTCGAATGCGGCGGCGACGACCAATGGAGCAATATTCTCGCCGGCGCCGATCTCATACGCAGAAAAGAGGGCAAAAGCGCGTTTGCCATGACCTTCGAGCTCCTTACGACGAGCGAAGGCAAAAAGATGGGAAAAACGCAGAAGGGCGCGGTATGGCTCGATCCGAACAAGACTCCCCCCTACGAATTCTACCAATATTTCCGCAACGTCGACGACGCGGACGTAAATAAATGTATGCGTTTTCTTACCTATATCGACGTAAAGGAAATAGAGGAGCTGACCGCTCATAAGGACGAAAGAATGAACGCGGCTAAAGAAAGGCTCGCTTACGAAGTCACCGCCATAGTCCACGGAAAAGAAGAAGCGGACAAGGCTCGCGCGCAGGCGAAAGGAGCCTTCGGCGGAGACGAAAACGCGATGCCGTCGGTAGAAATAGAGCTCGTTTCGCGCAACGTCGTGGACGTGCTTTGTCAGCTCAATCTCGCCAAAAGCAAGGGAGAAGCAAAGCGGCTCATCGACGGCGGCGGAGTTAAAATAAACGACGATATCGTATCGGGTTACGGCGCGGAGCTGACCGACAGTCAGGCAAACAACGGCTTCGTAGTCCACAAAGGAAAAAAAGTTCACGTAAGGGTAAAAATAAAATAAATGGAATACCTTACCGTGGACGGTATTGTCGAATCGAAATACGAAATTCAACGCTCGGTGTTTATCTGCACCTTAAAAGGAATAGAAAATTTCGACGACGGAATGAATTTCGTAAAGGAGATATCGAAAAAGTATTCCGACGCGACGCACAACTGCTACGCGATAACGGCTAAAGACGGTCAACAGAAGTTTTCCGACGATGGAGAACCGCAGGGCACCGCCGGAATGCCTATACTGCAAACGCTGAAAAAAAGCGGTCTGACGAACGTCGTAGCGGTAGTAACGAGATATTTTGGCGGAATAAAGCTGGGCGCCGGAGGCTTGGTGGCAAGCTATACAAGGTCCTGCTCCGACGCGGTATCCGCAGCGAACAAGGTCACGGTAAAGCTGTGCGACGAGGGAGAAATCCTCTCATCGTATCCCGATTACAAAAGAATATCGGACTGCGTGACTCGTTACGGCAAAATAAACTCCGTCGACTTCGCCGACGAAGTAAAAATACGTTTTTCCGTACCGGTCGGATTTACGGAAGAACTGACTGAAAAACTCAACGAGCTTACGGCGGGAAAATTATGCTGCAAAATCATAGCGCAGGCTTACGGAAAATTCTGAAAGCCTTTCGGAGGTAAAAAATGAAAATTACGCTTACAACTCAGAAAAAACAAAAACCGGACTACTCGAAGCTCGGCTTCGGTAAATACTTTACCGACCACATGCTGGTGATGACCTACGGCGACGGAAAATGGAACGAACCGGAAATCATTCCGTACTCCGACTTTGCAATCGCTCCGTGTACCAATATTCTCCATTACGGACAGGGTATTTTCGAAGGACTGAAAGCATATCTGACGCCCGAAGGAAAAATCACGATGTTCCGCCCATACGACAATATGCGCAGAATGAACAAATCCGCAGAGCGTCTCTGCATGCCCACCTTCGACGCCGACGTAGTCGTAGAAGGTATAAAAGAATTGGTAAAAATCGACGCCGACTGGATCCCGTCGGCTCCCGGCACCGCTCTTTATATACGCCCCACGATGATAGCCAACGACAAGATGCTCGGCGTTCACGCCGCTCACAACTATATATTCTTCGTCATACTTTCCCCCGTGGGAAGCTATTACGAACACGGTCTCGCGCCCACCAAAATAATGATCGAGGAAGAATAGGTGCGCGCGCCTCTCGGGGGCACGGGAGAATGCAAGTGCATGGGCAACTACGCCGCAAGCCTCCTCGCCGGAGAGCTCGCCAACAGACAGGGCTACGATCAGGTCTTGTGGCTGGACGGCAAGGAAAGAAAATATATCGAAGAAGTGGGAGCGATGAACATCTTTTTCGTAATAGACGGAGTGGTAATAACCCCCGCCCTCGTGGGCAGTATTCTGCACGGAATAACCAGACGCAGCACGATAGAGCTCCTCACGAAATACGGATACAAGGTAGAAGAAAGGCGCATTTCCGTAGACGAGGTGGTGCAGGCGCACAAGGAAGGCAGACTCGACGAAGTGTTCGGCACGGGTACGGCGGCGGTTATCTCTCCCGTAGGAGTACTGCGCTATCACGGAGAGGACCTTATAATAAACGACAACAAGATGGGAGATATTTCCCGCTTTGCCTACGATAAGCTCACGGCGATTCAGAACGGCCGCGCCGAAGACGAATTCGGTTGGGTGTACAAAATAACGGAGTAAAAGAGTATGAAAAAGGTCGTAATAATAAAAAATCCGCGCTTGTCGTCGCATCGGGAAGCCGACGAGGTCGTCTCCTTCCTCGTTTCGTCGGGCGTGGAACACGTCGTCCTTTCCACGACGGATTACGGCTCTCTTACCGATATCGAAAAAGAATTTCTCCTCTCCGCCGATACGGCGATATGTATAGGCGGAGACGGAACCATTCTGTCAGCGGGCAGATTGCTCCTCGAACGTTCGATACCGATTTTCGGTATCAACACGGGACATCTCGGGTATCTCACCACAGCCGAACCGCAAGAAGCAATAGAAGCGTTGCGCAAGGTCGCGAACGGCTCTTTTACGGTGGAAGAAAGGGTTACGCTGTCGATAAACTATCGCAATAAAGAATACTTTTGTATCAACGAAGGGGTATTCCATCGCGGAGAACAGCCGCATCTTCTGAAGGTCGGCGTGGACGTAAACGGACACGAGGTGGACTCCATAAGAGGAGACGGCATACTTATCGCCACCCCTACCGGTTCGACCGCCTACAATCTTTCCGCAGGAGGTCCCGTCGTAGCTCCCACCGCAAAGGGCATGGTGGTGACTCCCGTATGCGCCCATTCTTTATCCGCACGCCCCGTCGTCCTAGCGGAAAACGATACCGTCACCATATCCGTTTATCCCGACGGAAGCGAAGCCGGACTCGCCGTCGACGGTAAAAACGTAGGGAAGGTCGCTCACGGCGAAAAGGTAAAAATAAATATAAGCGATAAAAAGCTTCTCCTTATACGCACCGAAGAGAGGAGCTTTTATCAGACCTTGCAAAAAAAGCTTTCCGAAAATAATTTTTGATTATGGCGCAAAAGACCAAGTGGTACCGTCTGGACAATTCGGGAATGATTTATCCGATGGTAATAACCTTAAAAACGCAAAGCCTCTACAGGCTGGGCGTTCTTTTGAAAGAGGACGTAAACCCCGATTATCTCAAGGTAGCGGTAAATACCGCTTTGACGCGCTATCCCTATTTTAAGGTGGAATTGAAAGCCGGGCTTTTCCGTCATTATCTCGAAGAAAACGTCCGCACTCCTTTAGTCGAAGAAGACGACGGCGTACTGCTGAAAATCCTCAACTTTCGCCATAACAGGTATTATCTGTTCCGCGTGACTTATCACGGAAAAAGGATTTTTATAGATTTTTTCCACGGACTTTGCGACGGAAACGGCGGACTCGAATTCCTGAAAACGGTTCTTTATTATTATTTCAAGACAGCCGATACCCCCATACCGAGAGAAAATGTAATCACTCTGTCCCGCCCCATAGCGGAGGGAGAGACGGAGGACGCGTTCAAAAAATATTATAAAAAAATAAACCTGATAGACGGCACGAAAAAAATGGCGGGCGGCTATGCCTTCAGAGCTCCCGGCAGACAATTTACCTACGACGGCTTCGGGCTTATACAGGCGGAGGTCGCTACCGACAGACTCCTTGCCGCCGCGCGCAGCCATAATTGCTCGATAACCGTTTTTTGTGCGGCTCTCGCCATGCTTTCCTTTGCCGAATGCTACGGCACAAGCCGTCAAAAAGAGGATTTCGTCGCGTTCATTCCCATAAATCTGCGTAAAAAGTTTCCGTCGGAAACTATGTTCAATTTTACCAATTTCGCAAAATGCACCGTTCCGAGAAATGCGTATATGCAGCTCGACGCCTTTATAAAATACGTAAAAGAAGCCCTG
>JBJFAO010000018.1:0-4080 GCA_051887955.1 Christensenellales bacterium | reverse complement strand
AACGACCTGCCGGGTATGAACCGGCCGCTCTAACCAACTAAGCTACGCCGCCATAAATAAGTGTGGTTGCGGGGGCGGGATTTGAACCACACGACCTTCGGGTTATGAGCCCGACGAGCTACCGGACTGCTCCACCCCGCGATGCTATACTATAATAATATACTTTCCTCGCTTTGTCAATCAAATTGTTTAATTTTTTTGACAACTTTGCATTACGTAATGAGTTTTGTCGTTTTCTTATAAAAGCTTTGCGTATCCGGCTGTCGGAAAAACCGTTTTGGGAAAACCGCGCGCAGAGTTATCTTTTTGAATTGTACAAACGCATTGAAAAACGCTGTCGGTGTGTTATAATAATTTTCGGAAAGATATTAAAAAATCGCGATTATTCGGAGGACGGTTTGAATTACGTATATTTAGCGGAATGTTCGGACGGGAGCTTGTATGCCGGATGGACTACCGACGTAGCGGCGAGAGAAAGAGCTCACAACGCGGGAAATGGAGCGAAATATACGCGGAGCCGATTGCCCGTCAAAATCGTTTACTTTGAAGAATACGTCTCGAAGAACGAGGCTTTGAAGCGAGAATGCGCCATAAAAAAGCTTCCGAGAGAAGAAAAACTGAGGCTCGTCGCCTTCGGACGGAGAGATTTGCAAGGAGAATAATATGGATATATCGGTAATGATAAAGCCCGCTTCCGACGCCTGTAATTTAAGGTGCGGATATTGTTTTTATCACTCGTTGTCGTCAATGCGTAAAGACGCTTTTCACGGCGTAATGGATATAGAAACGGCGTTCGACATAATAGATAAGGGACTTTCTTACGCGCAAAACGACAGATTTTATCTATCGTTTCAGGGAGGAGAACCGTTGCTTGCGGGAAAAAAGTTTTTTATTGCGGTCGGAGAAAAGCTCAGAGGGAAGAAAAACGTCGTGCTTGCCGTACAGACGAACGGAACCCTTATAGACGACGAGTGGTGCAAAATCTTTAACGAATACGATTATTTGGTAGGAGTTTCGTTGGACGGAACGGAGAAGACGTGCCGTTATCGCGTAAAAATTGACGGAACGCCGGCGTTCGACGATATTATGAAAGGGATAGAGCTGCTGCAAAAAAACGGCGTTCGGTTCAACGTGCTTACCGTTTTGAGCAAGGAAGCGGTTAACGATATCGACGATATTTACGCATTTTACAAGCGAAATGGATTTAAGTATCTGCAATTCATACCCTGTCTGAAGCCGCTTGACGGAGCCGACGACGGGACGGAGTATCCGACGGAAGAAGAATACGGAATTTTCCTGAAGAAGCTTTTTTATCTCTATTTTAAGGACGTAATAAACGGCGAATATACTTCGGTAAGACAGATGGACAATTTCGTGCGGCTGGCAAGAGGCGAGCGCGCCGAACAATGCGGAATGAACGGCGCGTGTTCGCGACAATTCGTAATAGAGGGAGACGGAACCGTGTATCCGTGCGACTTTTACTGTCTCGACAAATACGAATTGGGCAATATAAAGGATACGGATTTTTTTGCGTTGGCACGCTCGGAGAAAGCGAAAAAATTTTTACAGGAAAGCGCCGTGGTTATGGAAAAATGTAAAAAATGCGATTTCTTCCGCATGTGTTACGGCGGCTGTAAGAGAGAGAGGGGGGATATAGCGAAGTGCAACGCATACAAGGAGTTTTTTAAGTATGCTTTGCCGTATCTGCGCAGGATAAAATGATACCTTTTTTGCAAAGAAAAGGCGAAAGACGGTTCAGATGCGGCTAACAAGTTGATTTTTATCGAATAATATAGTACAATCAAAGTTACTATCGAAATTTTCAGAGGTGAATTAAATGTTGGATTTACGTTTTGTTTGCGACAATATCGATTTGGTCAAGGAAAAGCTTGCCAAGAGAAATAGCAAACTCGACATATCGGAAGTCGTTGAGCTTGCCGGAAAGCGCAGAGCCGCGATAAAAGAGGTGGAAAGCCTCAAGGCGCAGAAGAATAAGGTCAGCGCGGAAATCGCCGTTTTGAAGAAAAACAAACAACCGTGCGACGAGCTTATAGCGGAAATGAGAGCGGAGGGGGACAAAATAAAGAGCCTCGACGCGCTTCTTTCTTCGGTGGAAGAACGACTCAAAGAACTGATGTATACCATTCCGAATCTGGTTGACGACAGCGTGCCTTACGGCGTCGACGACGGCGATAACGTGGAAGTAAGAAGGTATCTCGAGCCCACCGAATTTACGTTTACGCCGAAACCGCATTGGGAGCTCGGAGAAGAGAAAGGAATACTCAACTTCGCTCAGGCGACGAAAATTACCGGTTCCCGCTTTACCGTGTATCACGGCGCGGCGGCAAGGCTGGAAAGAGCCATAATAAATCTTATGCTCGACACTCACACGGCAAACGGATACGAGGAGATACTCCCTCCGTTTATGGTCAATCGCGATTCTATGCTCGGAACGGGACAGCTGCCGAAATTCGAGGAGGATATGTACGCCATAAGGAATACCGATTATTATCTCGTGCCTACGGCGGAAGTTCCCGTAACCAATCTGCACAGAGGAGATATCCTCAACGCGCAGGATCTGCCCGTTAAGTATTGCGCATACACCGCTTGCTTCCGCGGAGAAGCGGGAAGCGCCGGTCGCGATACCAGAGGTATAATCCGTCAGCATCAATTCAATAAGGTGGAGCTGGTCAAGTTTTCGCATCCCGATACGAGCTTTGACGAGCTCGAAAAGCTCACAAACGACGCCGAAAGAATATTGCAATTGCTCAAGCTTCCTTACCGCGTGGTTTGTCTTTGCTCGGGCGACGTAGGATTTTCTTCCTGCAAAACCTACGACATAGAAGTATGGCTTCCTTCCTACGGAAGGTTTGTTGAAATTTCTTCCTGCAGCAATTTCGTCGATTTTCAGGCAAGAAGAGCCAACATAAAGTTCCGCGACGAAAACGGAAAGACAAGATTCGTTCACACCCTTAACGGAAGCGGTCTCGCAGTAGGGCGCACCGTTGCCGCCGTGATGGAAAATTATCAGAACGAAGACGGCTCGATAACCGTACCCGAAGCTTTGCGGAAATATATGGGTATGGACGTTATAAAATAAGATGAGAAAAAAGCGCGCCAACGATACTGTCTCACGGGAGAAAAAAGCGCGCCCTTCCGCCGGGAGCGTTATCGGCACTATAATCAGGTCGATAGCGATAGCCCTCGGTTTCGTACTGAAAATAATATTTAAAGCGCTCACTCTTTTCGGACTGTGGATTCCTATTGCGTACAGTCTTTTCGGAGTGGCGCTTTATTTAATATTTGATTTCAATCCGTTCGTATTCGATACGGCGGGCACGCTGTATCTCTGCGGAGGAATCGCCTGCGTATTAGGCTCCGCCATTATTTCGGTAAAGAACGTGATAATAAAACCCGTAAAGTCGATTTACGAAGGATATAAGCATCCTCTATGGGAAAAAGTCGACGAAAACGAAAAGGAAAGAAAAGAAAACGAAAGCCGTTACGCAAGATACAAACGGATAAAAAAAGAGGAAAAATTCGCTCCTCCGGAAATAGAAGAGTTTGTGGCGGAGGGTAAACAAACGGACTACGGCGACTTGCTCGCGCCCTTGCCAGATTTCAATCCGTCCAAGTGCGAGAGCGAAGCTTCAAGACTTGATTGGTTGCCGAAAAACGTCGGTAACGATACCCAAAACGTAAAAATCGTAGCCACGCCGTCGGCGGAAAAGCCCGAAGTGTATTTCAGCGTGTTGGAGAAAGACGTGCTTGTGCACGAATATTCGGACAGGTTTGAATTGTTTAAGGTGGAAGGACACAAAACGATACCGATAGGAGTCGAGTACAAGCAGTGAGTAAAAGAAAAAGCGCAAGGATATGGGAGCTTGATTTTTTCAGAGGACTCAGCATATTGCTGGTAGTCGTCGACCACGCTATGTTCGATTTTGCGCGGCTTTTTAATTTTTGGGGAAGCTCGGGTTCGACGGTATTGGAATTTTTACACCGTTACGGCGTATTGTATCTTGACAGCGACGTAAGGTTTTTCTGGCGCCCGGCGTTTCTATTCGTTTTCTTTTTCAC
>JBJFAO010000017.1:0-4106 GCA_051887955.1 Christensenellales bacterium | reverse complement strand
ATACCGTGGTGAAATTGAAGCTTACGCAATCCTTAAAGGCGCTATCCCCGATTACTCTGAATATATATTGAGGATTGCTATCGACCAACCAGCCGTTTCCGCCGTCGATATTCGGATAAACGGAGGAGGATACGCCTTTATTGACGTATTTCGACATTTCCGTGCCCGCAGTCGAAAATTCTACCGTCAGTAGCGAAGCGCAATTCTCGAAAGCCGACGTTCCTATATCGATTTTCGTACCTTCGTTGACCAGAATTTTCGTAATTCCGCTGTTTTTGAAGGCTTCCTCGCCGACGACGCCGTCAATATTATTAAACGACGCGACGAAATTCGAGCTTACTCCGTAAAAAGCTCTCGCGCCCACGTTAATAAGATTCCTTCCCTCCACGTTCGAGAACGAGGCGTCGGCTATCGGAGCAAAGGCGTTGTCCGCTACCGTCAAAGCGGCGTCGCCCGAAAGGAATCCGACGGAAGTCACGTTAGGAGCTTCCTCCTCGCTCGAACTGCCGAACACCGCCGGAACGTACGTCGCCGTAGCGGAAACGACTACTTCTATACCCGTCGTCGCAGAGCCCGCGTTGACGAACAATACGTCGGAAGCTCCGTTCGCTATCCCTAAATCTTTACAATTTATCGTTATTGACGTAAGGGCGGTCAGATTGTACAGCGCGGCGTTGCCCACAGACGTAAGCTTTTCTCCCAAAACAACGGAGGTAAGAGCCGTTCCGTTAAACGCTCCGTCCCCTATTTCTACAAGTCCGTTCATATCGCCTGCGGAAGAGAGATTGGAGGTTAAATAAAACGCGTCGCTTCCTATTATTTCTACCGAGGCAGGGAGATTTATGCTCCTCATGGTAGCGTTGAGCCTGAACGCCTTGTCGCCTATCTTTTTAAGGACGGACTCCGATTCTATAATCACGTCCCTTATTCTTGCGTTCGGTTCGGCGTTGACGTTGTCGAACATCGAAGCGTATATTTCCTCGACGTCTTTATCTATATATAGATCGAAGCCGTCGGCTATACCGGAATCGGCAAACACGTTAAAGCCGGTATAATCCGCCGACTGATTTCCTACGAACAGCTTATCGTACAGCGCCGTTGCGTTGTGATACATATAGGTCAACGACTTGAGATTGGCAAACGCGTACTTCCCTATATATTTTAACGCGTTTTGTTCGCCGTTGCCGAGGGTGAGAACCGTTGCGTCGGCGCAATCCTTAAACGCGCTGTCCGCCACCTCGGTGACGAAATACGGCACTTCTATCGCCGTCAAAGGCAGTCCGGCAAAAGCGTACGCGCCTATTACGAGAGTCGCCCCGGTACGCGCGGCGTATTCGACGGAAATAATCTTTGGCGTAGCGGTACCGCTCGCAACGAACGCATAATCGGGCACCCTTACGGTTTTTGCTCCTATAGTGACCGTCGCGCCCGCCGTATCCGCGCCGACGTTGCCGAACAGCTCGTACCCGGACAAGGATACGTTTTTGCCACCCTCTCCGACGAGATTCGGCACGGAGTACGTAATCGCAGTCGCGTTGGTACAACCGTAGAAAGCTCTCTTGCCTATGGATACTACCTTCTCTCCGATATTGACGGAGGAAAGAGTCGTGCATTCAAAGAACGCCTCTTCCCCTATGGAAAGCACGCCGTCGGGTATGCTTACGTCGAGAGCGGCGCAGCCGTAGAACAGCCTGTCAGCAATCGTCGTAAGAGAGGACACGTCGACCGTCGTCAGCCTGCGGCACCCGTAAAACGCTTCCGCACCCAATCTGAGTCCGCTGTCCGCTAAGCCCGTTACCTGAACAAGATTTAAGCAGTTTTTGAAAGCTTTTTCCCCTGCCGAAACCGCTTTACCCAAAGCCGCGGTCTGCAAAGAGGAACAATCTTCAAATACGCTCGAACCGAGATTGTATCCGCTTTCCGACGCGTTTGCCGTAAAGCTCGTCATATTCACGCATCCGTAAAAAGCGTAAGAATCCAACGTTGCGACGACGCCTAAGGAAACGGAGACAAGTCCTTTACAGCTATAGAACGCGCCCTCCTCCAACGTAGTTACGTTTGACAACGAGCCGACGAAAGCGGCTTCCGTCAGATATGCGAAAGCATATCCGCCCACTTCGGTAATGCTTTCGGACAGATTGACCGTCTTTATTCTACCGAATTCCTCTCCTGTAGAAGAGAACGCGAACTGCGGTATCCTCGTAACGCCCGAACCGATATTGACGGTAATATCGGCGCCGGACGCGGAATAAACGTTGTTGTTCATATCCATATCGAGGGCGCGGACGGCGTTGTAATTGACGGTAGTAAGGGTATTTATTCCGTAAAAAGCGTAATTGCCTATAGAGGTAACCGCCGCGGGAATAGTTATCGACGTAAGAACGGTATTTTCAAAAGCGCGCGCGCCGATTGTCTCAATCGTATCCGGCAAATCTATCGAAGCGAGAGGAACGCCCCTGAACGCGCCCTCGCCTATTTTAACGGTGTTAATGAAGGTTATCGTCTTTTCCGTCTCTCCGTCGAAGATATATGCCGGCACGTTTATACCGAATATATATTCCGTAGCCGAGTCGCCCGAACCAGAGAAAACGTTACGTCCCGTAAAATCGTTCGGAGAAGAAATCGTGACTTTTGTCAAAGCCGTGATTCCGGCAAAGGCGCGGTGTCCCACGTCGGAAACTTTTTCACCGATAACTATCTCGGAAAATCCTGTCGCTCTGAACGCGTTTTCTCCTATCGTATAAACGTCGGAAAGCGTGTCGGACGGCAAATTAAGGACGGTTGCTTTGCAGCCTGCTTCCGAATAGAGGAAATTCGACGGTATGGTAGTAACTCCGTCGCCCACGTTGACGACGGCGTTTTCTCCGAGGGTAAAGGTGTCCTTAGAAACTTCGTTGACCGAAATCGCATTGTAATTCAATACGGTTGCCTGCCCTCCGAAGAAAGCGTAATTTCCTATAGAAACGACGCTTGACGGCACCGTTAATTCCGATATTCTGTTGTTTCTGAAAGCGTATTCGCCGATATTTGCGCACGAAGAAGCTTCCTCGAACACAAGAGCCGTTACGTTCACGGCGTTGTCGTCGCCGAAGAACAGATAGGACGGTATCGAAAGGACGGAAGCGCCTATCGTCGCCGTCATTCCGGATATTCCGGAATTGTTGAACGGCTTGTCCTCCGCGGTGAGCGCGGATACGTTTATCGCATTATAAACCACGTCCGTCAAAATTTCGCAATCTGCAAAAGCCGATTTCCCTATCGACGACAACGAAGCGTTCAACGTGACCGAAGCTAAAGAGGTTGCGCCGCAAAAAGCGAAATCGTCGACGACGAGAGTTCCTTGCGGTAAGACGTAATCGGAAGCGGCTCTTGCCAAGGGATACGCCACGACGGCGAAGCGAGCCGTATCTATCAAAGCTCCGGTAGAAACGTCGAAGCTCTCGTTTCCCGCCGAAAATTCCGCAAGGGACGAGCAGCCGGCAAAGACCGCGTAACCGAGAGTTTGTAACGAGGATAAATTGACCGCCGTTATGCCGCTGTTACGGAAAGCCTCTCTGCCTATTATCTCCGCCGCCGACAGGTCGAACGAGGATAACGACGAACAACCGAAGAAGGTATAGTCGGGTACCCTCGCGCCGAAATCGACTGCAACGCCCGAAAGACTTATACAACCGCTGAACGTACCGTTTCCGAAAACGGGAGTTCCGCCAATAGTCACCGAGACGAGACTTTCGCAATCCGCAAAAGCGTAATCGGCAATCCTGCTCATCGGCTGAACCGACGTGAACGAAGCTATATTTTTACCGGCAAATATCTGTCCGAATCCGCGCACGGGGAACGTTTCGCTTCCGTTCGTTACGGTTTCGGGAAGGACGACTTCCGTCGCGCTGCCGGTATAAGCGGTAAGATAAGCCTTGTCTCCGCTTATGACGAAATTGTAATCGTCGCCTACCGTTTCGCCGTAGCCGTAATTTATCGCCGCTACTCCGTCCGCCCATTTTTCGTGCCAGCCCGAGTAAGGAGCTTTCGCTTCGCAATTTACAGTGAGATTTACGGCGTTGCCGAAAGCGTATGCTCCGATATTTTCCGTCACGTACGGCAAAATC
>JBJFAO010000016.1:0-20766 GCA_051887955.1 Christensenellales bacterium | reverse complement strand
TATCGTTATTTTTTTATTCAGTTTGGTTTTTTTCGCTATAAACAGAATTATTCCCATCAAAAAGCCCACGTGCAGACCGGAAAGGGCAAACACGTGACTGAGCCCTATTCCTCTTATAGTCGCGTTATCGTCGGCAGTAAGGTCGGACTTATCGCCGAAAAGCAAGCTCTTGGCGATACCCACGTCCTCTTCTTGCATAAATCGGTACATAGGCGCCGACATTCTGTCCATAATTTTTTCGAAAAATTTTCTTTTGCTCCCTACTACGGAAACCGCCGTCGCATCGGCTTCGTAATAAACGCCGTCGCAATACAACCAACAGGAATAGGAATCGAACGGATCGAAATTCAGAACGTCGATTTCGGTGAAAAACAGAATTTCTTCTCCTGCCGAAAAATCTTCGGAGGTGTTGATTTTGATTTTTCCGCGGTAAAAAGCTCCGTCGAAGCTCACGTCGTCGGCTATGTAATAATTTTCTCCCGCCTTAACCACTCTTGCCGTCACCTCGTATTCTCCCGCGTCGGCAATTTTTATCGCGTTTGCGTCTATTGCAAAAAGGGATATTCCCAAGGCGACGCACAGGTAAAATACAAACGCGTACGGGTGCTTTCCGAAAAGAAAAAGCATACCCGCAGCCGCAATTGCCAAGGGTATGCAAATCGTCAGAATATTATTGCCGTCGACAATGCCGCCGATGAAAATTCCGAACGCCAACGCAAGCGCGGAAAAGGTCGCTACACGGCGGTTTACGACTTTCATGATTTTTTATCTGCCGGGCAAAAATTTATTGTTATATGCGTTCATGGATTTAATAATGGTTTCTATCGCCGTCTTTTTGTCCGAAACGGTAATGTTTGCGGTACGCTTACCCTCCAGCTCCTTATACACGGTAAAGAAATGACATATCTCGTCCATAACGTGGGAAGGAAGCTGCTCTATATCGGTATAATTGTTATAGCTCGGTTCCTTAAAAGGTATGGCGATTATTTTTTCGTCGTTATAGCCGTCGTCCGTCATCTTTATCATACCGATGGGATAACAACGGCATATAGCCATAGGCTTTATTTCTTCGGTGGACAGGACGAGAACGTCCAACGGATCGTTATCCTCGCTGTACGTACGCGGAATAAAGCCGTAATTCGCCGGATAATGGGTGGACGTGTACAATACTCTGTCGAGTATAAGCAATCCGCTCTGCTTATCCAACTCGTACTTGTTCTTGCTGCCCTTGCTTATTTCGATTACCGTCAAAAAGTCCTCGGAGTGTATTCTTTCCGGGCTTATATCGTGCCAAACGTTCATTATGTATCCTCCTTTGATTTACATAGTAAATAAAAAACTTGCCAAAACTATCTGCGCGGCGTAATAAAGAACGTGATTTATTACGCAAAGCGTCTTATCCCTGGGCCTCCCTCCGAAATACATCTGAGTAAGAACCGCGTCGGAAAGTAAAAACAGTACCATACCTATCGCGAACTGCAGCATGCGAGTGCTTTTCATTACGATACACGTTCCTATTGAAAAGGCGCTCATAAACAGCAATACGAAGGCGTACAGCAAAGAATGTATCGTGTATTTGCCGAAGCGAAATCCCAAAAATCTTTCTCCGCCGAACACCATACCGAAAGCCAATACCGCCGCAACCGCGACGCAAACGCCGCCGAGAGCAATGTCGATATACTCTTTGCACAGCAGGCATATCGACACAAGGTACATTATATGTCCTATTCCGAAGCTCACCATTCCGCCGGTAAGATAAATCCCTTCTTCCGGCTGCTTCATATATACGACTTTGAGATCGAGAACCATATCTCCCACAAGACCGAATATAAGTCCTGCAAGGACGAACACCGACGCCTGAACGTTGTCCACGCCGTTGTATAAAGCCGTTATCGCCACCGCTATAAAACCGAGACTCGCGGCGGTTTTTGCAAGCATCGAAATTACTCCGCCGTTGACGTTTTTCGCCCCTATCGTCACCCTTACGGCGATAAACGCTATGGCGAGCACGCTTGCGATAATAATACTTACTACCATTTCTCCTCCGTAATTTGCGAATATATTATTATATTACCATTATTTCCCTGCGTTGTAAATACCGAAAAATTATTTTGAGCAAGGTTACGACTCTTCCTTGCGCTCGTAATAGGAATAATCCGCTTTGCCTATCGCCGTCGTCCTTATGGAATCCGTCCTTTCGATTATCTTCGGAACGGCATACTTTATAAGAGACCTGCCTATATGCTCGGAAAGACCGTCGATAAAGTCCTCTCCCACCTCTTTTTTGGTCACGATAAGCAATTTGACCGCGGGCTTTCCGTTCAGCGAAATTCTTACGGCGCACGCCTGCTCCACTCCCTTATACTCCGCGGCGACTTCCTCTATCTGAGAAGGAAAAACGTTGACGCCGCCTATTTTTATCATGCGCTTTTTCCTGCCGGTAAAATACACGCTGTCCCCTATCCTATATCCGATATCTCCCGTAGCGAGATATTTCCTTTCTCCGTCGGAAAAATACTCGCATTCGCTTCCGTCCGCATATCCTATCATTACGGAAGGGGAGCAAACGCCGATTTCTCCGCATTCTCCCTCCGGACACGCCTTTCCGTCCTTAAAAACCTCGATAAAAACCCTTTTTACGGGCTGTCCCAACGCGCCGTCGGAAGGATTTTTTACGTTGATAGCAGCGACTCCCGCGACCTCGCTTAGTCCGTAGCCCTCCATTACCCGCGTATGACAACCGTTCTTCCGCAACACGCTCTCGAATTGTTCTCTGACCGGCGCGCCGAGCTTATCACCCCCCACGAAAACGAGCCTCGTGTTTTTCAAAAACGGTCCGGAAAAGCTCCTTTTTTTACTCAATCGGCGCAACATACCCGGAACACCGACTATGATATTGACGGGAATTTTTTTCATCGCGGAAACCACTCGCGTCGGACTGAAAGTAGTAATCGGCACGACGTATCCGACCAACAGCCCCAGATGAACGCATACTCCGAGACCGAAACCGTGGAAAAGGGGCAACGCCATAAGCATACCCATTCCTTCGACGTAATTATCGCATTCCCTCGCCGTATCTCTTACGTTTATTGCGAGGCTGTTCAACGCTTCGCCCGACAAACAAACGGTTTTCGGCTCTCCTGTAGTTCCGCCGGAATTGAGATACACTGCGATTTCTCCCGGTTCGGTATCCTCGTATTTTTTGTTGCATTTAATTACGTTTTTGTAATTTTCAACGCCCGAAACAATCGGTTCGGTAACCCTTAATAGAGATTGAGGAAAAGGAAGATAGTCGCTCTCACGACAGCTTATAGTCACTATATCCTTTATTCCGTCACCGTATCTTCTCAAAAATCTGTCGAACAAAAACACGGCTTTGACTTTTTTTCGTCTTATCTCGCGCAGAAAATATTCCGAACCCGTTTTCGGATGCAGAACGTACGCCGTAGCTCCCGTCGCGTTTACGGCATACAGAGCGACGATAGCCTGCGGTATATTCGGCAGGCAGATTGCCGCCACGTCCCCTCGTCCTATTCCTTTACTCTGTAAATAGGCAGCCACCGCTTCCACGTCGGACAACAGCTCTTCTCCCGTTATATCCCTTCCGAAATAGATTTTTCTGTCGGACGGGTTCGCGATACATTCCGTTTTCAGGAATCGATATAAAGATTCCGCCATTACTCCTCCGCCGCGCTCTCCGTCGGCAAGCCCTCCAAAAAGGACGGATTGTATTTTATCCTTATTTTCTTCAAAACAAACCTTATTAAAAACGCCAACCCCGCCGTATAAAACCCGGCTATCGTCACGTCGCTGAGATAATGCGCTCGGTTCACTATCCTCGACACTCCGACGAGCACGGTGAATATAACGGGAACGACGTAAAACACGACTCGGTATTTTTTCAATTTATCGAAAATATCCGGCAGGACGATGATAGCGAAGCTTGCCGCCGCAGCAGCGGTATGTCCGCTCGGAAAAGATCTGTACGCGCCTTCCTCTCCCTTGCCGCCGAGAACGTCGGGATACAGAGCCGTCGGATCGTGATTGCCGAAGGTGGGCTTATACCAGGGAGTAAAACCCTCGCTCGTCCCCGCGTAAGTATTGCCTATCTGCAAAGTGCGGAAGCGTTGTCTCGACCAGACGTATTTCAGAACGGTAGTAATACCTTGACTTACCGCTATGAGCGCGATAAGCAGAACCGCGAACGCAACCAGTTTTTTCGCCGTTTCCTCTTTCAGTCCTCTTATCCATAGGCATGCGATTGCCGTCATCGTAAGTCCGAACAACGTCACGTACAAATATTTCCATTTCAATTCGGCAGTCATTTCCGACATAAGATAACGCGCCAGAAAGAAAAACCCTGCGAACACTCCGACAAGAAAAATATACTTCAGCCATTTCTTTCCGCAGCTTTGATAAGCGCGATAGAAGATAAGAAACGACAACGGAATACCGAACCACGCCGGAAACTCGCCCAGGTAATTAAAAAATTGCCCGTATACGCTGTCGGCGTTGCCGATGGCGACGGAAATATTCAAATCAAAAAAAGTAGCTATTATCATCAACGCTACGAAACAGAATATCGATATAATGAGTGCCGTAAGCGATTTTTTGGTC
Organism: Christensenellales bacterium; assembly: GCA_051887955.1. Taxonomy (GTDB): domain Bacteria; phylum Bacillota; class Clostridia; order Christensenellales; family DTU072; genus CAG-1782. The sequence goes on along the minus strand of JBJFAO010000016.1, from coordinate 16,149 downwards.
ATTCCGTACCTCCCGTATCTCAGAATTTATTGTAACACAGCGCGTTTTGTTTTGCAATAAACGCCCCGCCGTAAATTTCTGCGTATTGAAAAAAAAATGTCTATATGTTATACTTTAATCAAGAAACGGTTTCTCCGATAATATAATCGTTATAAAGGCGAAAAAATATGAAATTACCATCCGGCTTCTCCGGCAACTACAACAAAGTTATCAAAAGACTCGACCTCGCCGGGATAGTTCCCCTCATAAAGATAAGCGACGTCAACGACGCTTTACCCCTTATGGGCGTACTTAACGGCGTAGGCATAGACGTGGTGGAAATTACCTTCCGCACCTCGGCGGCAAAGGACGTGCTGAAATTGATTTCTTCCAAATGCAAAAGCATGCTCGTCGGCGCAGGTACTGTCATTTCTATAGACCAGGTAAACGAAGCGGTAAGCGCGGGAGCAAAATACATAGTAACTCCTTCGTTCAATCCGAAAGTCGTGGACAGGTGTATAGAGCTGGGAATCCCCGTATTCCCCGGTTGCAGCAATCCCTCCGACATAGAGCAAGCCTATGAAAGAGGATTGCGCGTGGTAAAATTTTTCCCTGCGGAATTGCTTGGCGGAGTGGATATGCTGAAAGCTCTTTCCGGTCCGTACCCTTTTATGAAATTTATTCCGACGGGCGGTATAAACGCCGAAAATCTAAACAAATACCTCTCTTTCGGACAAGTTCTTTGCTGCGGCGGCACCTATATAGCGGAAGAGGAAATGCTGAAGCAACGCCGTTTCGGCGATATCGCAATAAACGCGCGCGAATCCATAAACAAGATGCTCGATATCCGTCTCGATCACGTCGCGATAAACACCGACAAGAACACGGGGACTGAGCTTCTTAAAACCTTTTCGCAATTGTCGGGAGAAGTATACGACCCGCAAAAAAACACCGTCAGCGGTATCGAAGTGGTAAAAGACTCCTTAGACGGCAATCTCGGGCACATAGCTTTCTCCTCGCCCAACCTCGAACGGTGCGTCCATTACCTGTCGAAGCGCGGTTTTTCGGTAAACGTGGATACGATAATGAAAGACGGCGGCAAAATAACCAAGCTCAGACTTGCGGGGGACAACGCCGGCTTTACCATTCAGCTCATAAAAAAATAAATAAAAACAACGGTTAAAAAAATCGCGCCGGGATTCTTTGCGAAAATCGGCGCGCTTTTGATTTTTTTCAACGACTTTTGTCTCTATAAAACGGTTTAACCCATCATTATTTCCGATATGACGGCAAGAACCTTATCGTGGCATCCGCCGCAACCGGTAGAGCAATGCGTTACCGCCTGAACTTCGTCGAAAAGCTTTATTACGTCCTCGAATTTTCCGTGTCCGTCCAATGCCGAAGCGATATCGTTATAGCTGACTTTTTTACAATTGCATACGGTATAATTTTCTTTCATCGTACATTCTCCTTTCGTCTGTCTTATAAAGCGATTATGCCACTTTCGGCGGATAAAGTCAATAGCTATCGGACTGTTGCTTCAAAAATTGTCTTCGGTGGCTTTTTTTCCTTTCGTTTAATCGGGCAATTTCCTCATGCGCGGTTTTTTATGGAATTTCCATGCGATGAGCGCGACGGCGACAATCGCCACTACTCCTATTACTCCGATTATTATTCCGAGCGTCGCCCAATTCCCCGTTTCGCCGTGAGCTTTGACTCTCTCCCACATCTCCACCATCTTTTCGTTTTGCGCGCCGAAATCACGCATCATACTGAGCTCCGTCCCCAAGATGGCGGGGCATCTTCTCTCGTCTCCGAAATATTCTTCAAAAAATTCGTATTCGTCCGGTTCTACCTCGTACGCCTCGTACAGATATTCGACGGCCTCTTCGCTTTCTCTGTATTTTTCGGTGGCGACCGCGGGAGTATATCCTATTTCTATACAGTTGCGCATTGCTATTTCGGGTTTGCACAGATAGTTCATAAACATGTGCGCCGCAAGAGAATTTTTACAGGACGACGGCATTACCCAACCGTCGAACCAGATATTGCCTCCGCTCGTAGGCACGTAATAGTCGAGATACGACTCTCCGTCGTCGTCGGTAGCCTCTTCGATAGCGTACATGGCGTCGCCGCTCCACGCGAGGTCGACAAGCGCGATTTCTCTCACCATATCGTCCTTACCGAAATCCACTTCATAGCCTTTAAGATGCTTTTTTTGCTCTCTCAAAGCGTTTTCCGCCGCGTTTACGAGAGTCGCGTCGGTGCAGTTTATCAATTCGTCGGGAGTCATGTCCGCATAGCCTGCGGGAAGCTTACCGTAGTCCTTCAGATACATAACGGCAGCCACGTAAGTGTCCCTTATACTATCCTTTATCAGTATTTTGCCTTCGATATCGGGATTTTGCGTCTCGTTCCAGAATATCCCCCAGCCGGCTTCGGCGACTTCTTCGCTGCCGATATAATTCTTGTTGTAAAGAATCCCCAGCGTGCCCCACATATACGGAATAAAATAATCGTTCATATCGGCTTTCCCGTCCGGAGTATCCATGTCTACGAATACTTCGTCGATTTTTGCGGATATTTCCGGATTGAGACAGTCCGCATAATAGTGCTCCACTTCGGGATATTCGTCTAGTACCGCCCAATCGAGCTTTTTGACGGAACCGTTTCTTATCAATTTTTCTATGGCGTATTCCGAGGGGCAAATCAAGTCTATTTTGCTGTCGCCTTTTATAATTTCGGTAAGCATAGTCTCGTTGGTATCGAAATTGGTATAGACTACGTTGATACTTTTTCCGGTAATCTCCTCGTAATAGGCGGCAAAATCATCTATAACGCCCGTTTCTATATAATCCGCCCAATTGTATACGACCAGTTCTTCGTCGTACTTTTCCGTAAGGAGCGGAGGGAGGACGAACACGACTACGGTTATTGCCAATATTGCGACTATAAGAACGATGGATATAATTTTGCTTTTCTTATCGCTAAACATTCTTAACCTCCTTTTTCGCAATAGCCTCTGCCTTACCCTCAACCGACTTTTTGAGGTTCAATAACAGCACCACGGCAAGAACCGCAACGAAAATTATGCTGAATATGGCAAACCAGAAGGGCGAAAGTCCTTTAAGTCTCGCGTCCTCGTAAATATACGTGGAAAGGGTGTTTATTCCCGTCGCGGCTCCCTTGTTTATCTGCGTGATTATAAAGTCGTCCATAGAAAGGGTAAAACTCAGCACAAAGCCGCTGACTATTCCCGGAGTAAGCATCGGCAAAAGCACCTTGAAGAGAGCTTTTACGGGGCTCGCGCCCAAATCCAACGCCGCCTCGTATACGTTGGGATCCATCTGCGCCAACTTCGGCATTACGCTCAATACGACGTACGGCGTACAGAAAGCGATGTGTCCTATTATTATTCTGACGTAACCGGCAGGGAATTTGAAAGTGACGAAAAACAGCATAAGACTTACCGCCATAACTATTTCCGAGTTGATTATCGGCAGTTGATTTACGTTTTCGACCACTTTTCTCATACGCTTGCCGAGACTGAATATACCTACCGCCGCGACGCTGCCGAGCAGAGTCGCCACGACGGACGCTATTATCGCTATCAAAAAGGTGTTTTTTACCGCTTCCAGAAGCATCGGCGTCTGTTCCGACGTAAATATCGAAGAGTACGCCTCGAAACTGAACCCGTTTTTGAAGGAAAAAGTAGAGGAATTAGAAAACGAAAACACTATTATCAGAATAATCGGCGCGTACAAAAAAGCGAGGATTATCGCAAGATAAAACTTTTCCAAAATCTTTTTTACCATAAGTTCCTCCCCGCCACTTCTCCCTTGTTTGCTTTGGAAATGGCAAAATTGCTTATCAAAACGAGGGCTATCATAATGAGACTCATTACGCTACCCACGCCGTACATATTGTTGCTGAATTTCGTCTGTATCGAGTCTCCGAACAAAAATATCGTGTAGTCGCTAAGAAATTGACTTATCGCAAAAGTGGAAATGGTAGGAATAAACACCATAGTAATTCCGCTTATTATTCCCGGTACCGACAACGGCAGAACGGTTTTTATAAACGTAGTGAATTTATCCGCTCCCAAATCCTGACTTGCCTCCATATAGGACTTGTCGAGATTGCTTATAGTGGTGTGCAAAGGCAGTATCATAAACGGAAGATAGTTGTATACCATTCCGAACAAAACCGTGCCGAGCCCGAGGGGTATGTCCAGCGCCACGAATATTGCCTTCGTCGCAAGGGTTCTTATAAGGAAGTTCACCCACATGGGAAGCACGAAAAGCAACACCAGAACCTTGCCCGAACGATATTTGCTGAGTATATACGCCACGGGATAGCCGATGACAAGGCACAATACGGTAGTGATTATTCCTACGAGCAACGAAGTCACCAAAACCTGTAGGCTCGCCCCGTCTCTGAAAAGAGATACGAAGTTTGCAAACGTCAGATTATTGTTGGCGTCCAGAAAAGCGTAAACCAATACGAGCACCAACGGTATTACCACGAAAAGCAACAGAAAAAGTATGTACGGGTAGGAAAAGACCTTACGCGTAAGACGGAAATTTTTTATTCTTTTCCCCGCTTTTATAAAAAAGTTTTTAGTTTTCATCGGCAATCTCACTGATTATAATTTTATCTTTGGCTATATTCAGACCTACGCGGTCGCCCTTTAACCAATCGTCCTCGGTATCGACGAAAAAGTCGTAGTAGTCGTCGGTACGGATAACGCATTGATAATAGCTCCCTTTATATATAGAGGAAATAACCGTTCCGCCGATTACGCCGTCGTCCTCGTCGTCGCATACCTCCACGTCGTCGAAATCCACCTTGACCAAAACCTTCGTTCCCGACGGTTTATCGAAATTACAGTCGAATTTCCCTCCGCATATCTCTACGACGTTGTTGTCCCACATCTCCGTTTCTATCTCGTTTATAATACGCGCTTTGTGCATAATATGGAGATCGAATGGCTTGATATGAAGTCCTATTACTTCGCCCGGCACGCATTCTATATTGTCGTGAATAAGAATCTCGTTTTCTTCCTCTTCACCTTTGATTACGGCGACGGTCTGATAGTGATCCCCTTTGAATACGCATGCCGTTACAGTGGCTTGCACCATACCTTTGTTTACTATTTCTTCGCTGCCTTTCAATATATAAATATCTTCGGGCCTTATTAATACGTCGATCGGTTCGTTTTTCTTAAAGCCTGCGTCCACGCACTCGAACACGTGTTCGCAGAACATAACCGTTTTGTCCTGAAGCATTACTCCGCTGAAAATGTTGCTTTCTCCGATAAAGTCGGCTACAAACGCGTTTGCCGGCTCGTCGTATACCTTCTGAGGAGTTCCTATCTGCTGAATTTCGCCCCCTCTCATTACTATAATGGTATCGCTCATGGTAAGCGCCTCTTCCTGGTCGTGCGTAACGTAAACGAACGTTATTCCGAGTTTTTTGTGCATATTCATAAGCTCTATCTGCATGTCCTTGCGCATTTTCAGATCCAACGCGCCGAGCGGCTCGTCCAAAAGAAGAATCTGCGGTTCGTTGACTATTGCTCTCGCTATCGCCACGCGCTGTTGCTGTCCGCCCGAAAGGCTGTTCACGTTACGATAGCCGTAGTCCTCGAGGTCGACGAGCTTCAATACGTAATTAACTTTCTCCTCTATCTCCGATTTAGTCAGTTTGCGCATCTTTTCGTAGCGCGCTCCCGTCTTTTTGTCGGTGACTGTTTCTCCCGTCGGCACTTCCTTCAGCTTTAATCCGAACGCAATGTTATTAAATACGTTCAGATGCGGGAAAAGAGCGTATTTCTGAAATACCGTGTTTATCGGTCTCTTGTGCGGAGGTATATTAGTGATGTCTTCGCCGTTGAGATATATGCTTCCCGAAGTAGGCTTTTCAAATCCCGCTATCATGCGGAGCATCGTAGTCTTGCCGCAGCCCGACGGCCCCAAAAACGTGACGAATTCTCCCTCTTTTATGGAAAAAGATACCTCTTTTACGGCGGGTTTTTCGTCAAATACCTTGCTTACCTTTTTGATTTCTATTATTTTATTGTCTTGCACTCTTTACCTCCTTTGTCAGAAATTGCTTGGCGTTGCTACCCAGATTATTTTAGCTTCGGTCTTACCGACGTTTTTTATCACGTGACTGTATTTGCCGTCTATATAAAACGACTCTCCTTTTTTCGCCTTATAGACGAACTTTCCTTCCGCGCAATCTATAGCTATGCGCCCTTCCAGAACGTAGCCGAATTCTTCCCCCTCGAACGGAGTCCTCTCTTCGCTGCAACCGTTTTCGGGCAAACGCAATATTATCGGTTCCATTTCGTTTTTCTGCGAATTGGGAATAAGCCATACGTTTACTCCGTCGCCGTTTTTCGATTCGAAATAATCGTTTTTACAAAATACGATTTTTTCCTTTTTCTGCTCGGTAAAAAACGATTGCAAACTTACGCCGAGAATATTGAGTATATCCATAAGAGTGGCTATGGACGGACTCGCCAAATCGTTTTCGAGCTGACTTATGTACCCTTTTGTCAATTCGCAACGAGAAGCAAGCTCTTCCTGCGTCAAACCCCTCTGCAGTCTTATGGATTTTATTTTCGCTCCTATGTCCACGCGCTCCCTCCTGTTTATTTTTGTCAAAAAAAAAATTTAGTTAAACTAAACTTTTTGATAAATGTATTATAATAACCGTTACCCCCCGTGTCAATCATATTGCACTATATTTTTTAACAAATTACGACAAAAAAAACGACCTGCCTGTAGGCAAGCCGTTTTTTTATTAAGATAATTCGTATTACGCCGCGGTTTTCACTACGTCTATGGTCACGGAGTCGTAGTCGAGAATGAGCAATACGTGCTGCGCGCCCTTGTCGTCGGTCTGTTTCTGATAGCCGAGAGAATCGATAGCTTTGTCGTAACGACTGTCGGTATTTTTCGATTCGTACACGATATCGCCGTTAATATCGATTACTACCTTGCCGCTTTCGTCATAGGTCTTTTGTTTGAAATCGGAGTACTTCCAGGTGGTGTAGCTCGTCGAACCCCACGTGTATTTCGGATCGACTATTATTTCCGCCTTTATTCCTTCGGATACGTCCACCACGTCGTCTCCCGTTCCGCTCATAGTCACCTTTCTGTAATACATAACGGGCAGATCGTCTCTTTCGTGAATGAGATCTCTGTACTTAACCCAGCCCGCCGCGTTCTTGTAATTGTCAAGAGTCGTGCCTCCTATGGAGTTTTTGACGTAGATACGGAGATTGTAATACGGTTTTACGTCGTTATCTCCGTTGCGCTCGAAAGCGCGGTCTGCAATTTCCGGAGCCGTTGCCGTGTAGATATCAAGCTTGGCGAGTCTGAGACATCCGTAGAATACGTCGTTTTCTATCGACGCAATGTTGTAGTTGAGCTGTACGCCGAGAAGGTTTGTACAATTTGCAAAAGCCTTTTCCTTTATCTTTTCGAGCTTGCTGGGCAAAACGAGAGTCACGAGAGAAGGATTCTGCAAATCGACTATTCCTCCGAGAGAAGAACAACCGTAGAACGCTTGCGTTTCGATGACCTTTACTTCGCTGAGATCGACGTCAAACGTAACCGTAACGAGATTTCTGCAATTGTAGAAAGTACGGCTCTCTATTACTTTCACTCCGTTAGGCACCGTTACCGCGGTAAGGGAGCTACAGTTATAGAACGCGCTCGCTCCCATTTCGTTAAGATTACTCTTGGACACGAGAGTCTTTACGGGAGTGTTGTTCTCGTCGACGGTAGTGACTATATAATCGAATTCCACCGAGGTAAGACCGGTACAATTCATAAACGCCTCTTTGCCGAGACTCTTTACCGTATAAGGCACGGATATGGAAGCCAGCGCCGAGCAATCGGAGAAGGCTCCGTCCCCTATTTTGACGAGCTTGCTGTCCTTTGCGTCGAAGCCGACGGATACGAGTTGTTTGCATATAGCGAACGCCTGGTCTCCTATCTCTTCCACGCTCTTCGGAATAGTCACGGAAACGAGGTTGTTGCAGTTGTAGAAAGCTCTGTTTCCGATATACTTTAACGTGCTCGGCAAGGTTATCGTCCTGACCTGACCGCCGTCGAACGCCGCGTCGCTTATGGATACGACGCCTTCGGGCACGACTATATTCGCGGTCGTGTTCTGACACTTGACCAGAACCGCGCCCAATATAAGCATATCGTTGTAGCCCTTGTAGAACAACGTATCGTCAAACACGCTCGGAGCTATGTCGGTAAGATAATTTCCGTTGCCCGCGACGCTGACGTTTTTCGTTACGTCGATATTGTAGAATGCGTTTGAATTAATCTTGACAAGCTTTGCGGGCAAAACGAGATTTTCTACCGATATGGCGTTGCCGGTATTGAGATTTTCGGCGATAACGGTAATATCAAAGCCGTTTATCGCGTCGGGGATAGTCAGATTCGCGACGGTGGATATCCATTTGTATTCGTAAATCATATTGCCCGCCGTGAAGAACAAGCCTACGGTAGAGCGGTTTACGACGTACGGCGTCATAGTCGGACCGTAAGTGGTTGCGTCGTCGTCTCCGCCGTTGTACCATACGGTGTTTGCAAACGATTCTCTCGTCGCGTCGGTAAGGAAGCTATCCGCATGGAAAACGATATCGCTCAATTCGTCGTTAAATGCGTTTGCCCCGATAGCGGTTACGTTTTTACCGAGGGTAACCGTCGTAAGCTTCGAGTTGACGAAGGCATAGGGCAAAATTTTCTCTACGCCGTCCGGAACGACGAAATCCTTCTTTACTACCGTATTTTCGCCGTCTTTTTCGTACTTGACGAAATAAGCTATGAGAGTCTTTCCGTCAGCCGAATAAACCACGCCGTCGTCGACAATCATATCCGCAACGTAATTTTCGGGATATATCAGTCTTATTCCCTCCAGATTGGGGAAGTATCTGAACACGTTTTCGCTAAGTCCGTTGAATGCCGACGCGTCTGTAAGAACGAGCTGTTTAACCGAAGCCGCGTGACTTGTCGAAGAGAGCTTGACGGAAATAACGGGCTTGCCGTTTACCGTCGACGGCACGTACAGAACTCCGTCCTCTATATCTTTATTTATAATAGTAACGGCATATCCCAAATCGCTTGCGGTAAATCCGAGCTCTTCGCTGTTGTCGGTCTTCAAATCGTTGACGAACCATTCGGGTTTGAGCTGAATATCGTTATATACGCGATACGGCAATTCGAGAGCCTCTCCGTTAACAGTCCAACCCTTGAACGTACGTCCCGTCATCGAGGGAGAAGCTATGCTTTCGATTACTTCGGCGTTAAACGCAGCCATATAATAATCGTACTCCAACGTGTCGTCGTGTATGAAGCTGACGGTCGGATATACGCCCTCTTTATAGACGTTTATGTCGTTGCCTATTTCCGTCCACGCCTTAACGAACGAGTCGGTGCTGTTCATAACGTGGTTGTTGGAGGTCTCGTTGAAATAGATGCGGATATTCCTGCCGACGGCGGAATCTCTGTCGAAAATACTTCCTATGTAAGACCTGTAAACGCCCAGCTCCGTTTCGACAGAAGCGTTCAGGCTCTTTCTTATTTCCGCTATGAGAACATCGAAGGAGTTGTATTCCGCGCCGTTGTCCGCCGTTTCCACGACGTCGACCGTCCAGCCCCAATCTACCTTATATAAATTGTCGCAGTCCTTAAACGCCATTTTGCCGAGGAATCTTATTCCGTTGCCCAGCTTGACGTATTCGAGTTTGGTCATACTCTTGAATGCGCCTTCGCCTATTTCCGTCACCGAGTCGCCGAGGACTACCTCTCTAAGTCCCGATCCGTTAAACGCGCTGTTTCCTATTTTCGTCACCGTATCGGGGAATACGAATTCGTTGAGGGACTTGCAACCGGAAAACGCGCTGTCCTCTATTATCTCCAATCCTGCGCCGGCAAAGACGACTTCGCTAAGCTTTATGCAGCCGGAGAAAGCCGTATTTCCGATGACTTTTACGCTGGCAGGTATTTCGACTCTGTCTATAGTCGTCTTATCTGCAAACACGCCCTTCATTATTATTTCGACGCCGTCGGGAATAACTGCCGTCACCTTGGTCTCGGCGGCTTCGCCCTCCGAAGAAACCGTACCCTGAACGTATTTTAAGAGTATCTTTCCTACGATTACGTATTGGTCGGTATCTTTCGCTTCGGGATTGCAGAACGCCGTGCCGTAAATTCCGCTTTCCGTCACGCCTTTGCTTACGGAAGCTCCGTCGGCGATTATTACGGCGAGTGCGGAACAGCCGTTAAACGCGTTCGCTCCGAAAGAGGCTACCGTTCCGGACAAAACAGCATCGGTAAGGGAAGAACATCCGCGGAAAGTATTCGCAGGGAGCTCTTCTATCTTCGTCGCCGACAAATCAGCGCTCTTCAACGACGCGCAGCCCTCGAAAATACCCTCTCCCAATTTCTTGACGGCAGGGAGGTTAATACTCTCTATCATAGAATTTCTGAACGCTCCGTTTCCGACTGTTTCCAGACGGGAAGCCTTGCCGAAATTGATGGTCTTTGCCGAGCAATTTTCAAACGCGTATTCGCTTATTTCGGTTATCGAATCGGGTATGTTGACCGTAGCGTCTCCGGTACGGTTGTTGTATTTAGTTATTACGGTACCGACAATAACCATATCCTGTTTTGCGAGCCATTCCGTGCCGTAGAAAGCGTTTTCGCCGATGTTTTTAACGGCGGATTTGTCGTTGCTGCCCGAAGCGTAAGTTACGTAAGTGAGCTTGGTAGCTCCGTAGAAGCACTCCGCGCCTATCGTCCTGAGGGCGTCGTTAAATCTAACTTCGGTGATTTTTTCGTTGTTTTTGAACAGTCCGTCCGCAAGAACGGTCACCCCTGCGGGAATTTCTATATACGCCTTGTCGGATACGTATTTGATAGCTACGTTGCCCGCGACGACGAAACCGTTTTCTTCATGCGCGGAAACCAACGCGTTCGTATACCAGAGCGTTTTTTCAAACGCGGTATAATCGGTTTCTTCGATGTCGGTTCCGTCGGCGAATACTATTTCTTCCGCGTTGACGAAGCAATCGAACGCGCCGCTGCCTATACTAACGAGAGTGGAGGGCAAAATTATTTTTCTTACGCCGTTAGCTACGGAAGACGCCGAAGCGTTCACGATATAAAGCAGACCTTCGGGGAAAACTATTTCCGTACCCTTAACCCATCCGGCAAACGCCGAAGCGTCCACTCCTATTATCGGATAAGTGTTCTTGGCGTCGTAACGATACGCCGCAGGAATGTATACGTCTTCGTCGTCCGTTCTGTCGAAGGAACGTATTTCGTAACCTTTAATCCCGTACTTTTCCACAAGCGCGAGGTTAGCTTCAGTAAAAGATCCCTTGTTGATATCGTAATACTTGGCGTAAAACTCCGTATCCTTGGTCACGTTGTACGGGAATTCCGCCTTATAATACGCTCCGTCCCCCGATTTCATATACCAACCGGCAAACACGTACCCGACGAATTCGGGAGCTATTGGAGCTTCGCTTATGTAGAGAGTATCGTTTAAGGTAGGCATATTGAGCGAACCGTTAGACGCGAATCCTTCGTACATGGTAAAGGAAACCGAAGGCGCGGAAGTTCTTATTTCAACGGAAGAGTACTTACTCAAAGCGGATTGACTTGCTCCTCCCGAAACGTAGAAAACGTAACCGCTGGACGGGAATACGTTTTCGTTAATGGGCGCAGTCGAGGCAAGCAGCCCTCCCGTACCCTTGAATTCTATAGATTTGAGAGCGAATTCGCCTTCGCAATAAAAAGCCTTGTCGCCTATTTCCGTAACGTTCGCGCTGAACACGATATATTCGATTCCGCTACAACCGCTGAACGCATATTTACCGATGCTTGTTACGGAAGTCTGAGTAAAATCGATTTTCTTTATTCCGTTACAATTGGTGAAAGCGAAGGCGGAAATCTTGTCGAATCTGTTAATAAAGGATATGTCGACGAGAGAAGTGCAACCGAAGAACGCCTGCGAGCTGTTGCTGTTTTCGCTGAACGCAGTCACTTCCGGCATATCCACCGTCGTAAGAGAGCGGCACCCGTAAAACGCCTTTACCGGCAAAAGTCCGCTGTTTATCTTTTTGGGTATGTACACGCTTTCGAGAGAAACGCAATTTTCGAATACGCCCACGCCCAAACGTACTACCTCGGACAAAACGGCGTTCTTCAACGCGGAACAGCCCGTAAACGCGTAGTCGAGAACCTCCATAGCTCTGTTGAAATCGACTTTTTCGAGGCTGGCGCAGTTTTCAAACGCGCGCGAGCCTATCCTCGTCACGCTGTCCGCCAACGATATTTCGGTAAACGCGGAATTAGCGAAAAATCCTGCGGGAATTTCTTTTACTCCCGCGAGAGATTCGGCGGTTATTACTAAAGGATTCTTTATATCCGCTCCTTCGTTATAGCCTATAAGCACTCCTCCGAGTATGAAAAGATTGTGTTTTTGTCCTATTACCGTATCTGTATAGCCGTCTATAGAGCAGTCGGCGTTCTCGTTCCAGCCCTTGAATACTATGCTTTCGAGAGAATAGCATCCGGAAAGATCGCTCATCCTGTCTACGGTAGCTTCTATCTTAAGAGTCTTTAACGACGGACTGTAAATAAAAGCGTCCATATCTATCGCCTTTACTTTGTAGTTTCCGAAAGCCGCGGGCACGGTAATAGACTCTGCCGCCTGATCTCCGGAAATAACGGTAGCGGTTTTGTCCTCTGCGTTTACCTTGTAGAAAAGCTTATAGACGCTATCGTATTTTATGGGAGCGCCCGTCTCCTTATCGTAAATCGCCACGTCGTCCCAGCCTGCCTCGGAGATTATCGAAGCGATATCCTTATCGTCTAATCCGGATACGCCGAGATAGAAATACCACGCGGAAACAAATCTACTCTTAATATCGTTTATCTTCTGAATAAACGCCGTATTGTCAATCGACTGCTCTTCAAGCTGCAGAACGACAGCCGTGATACGCGCTTTCACCGAATATCCTTCGGTCGTCAATAATCCTACGGCGGCGTTTCCGACAGTAAGAGCGTTTATGTTCGCGCCGGCAAAATCCGTTTTCAAAGAGACCACCGGTAATTCGTTTACGGTTGCCGGTAAGGTATAATCGCCGAGCTTGTTAGCCGGATAAAACGCGAGAGCGTAAGCGTACGCCTCTCCGTTTAAGAATTTTTCAAACAACACGTTTTCCTCTGCGAAGTAAACTTCGTTATCGGAGTCGACTACGATCGTTTGAAGAAGAGGAGCGGCGCCTCCAGAAAGGTCGACGTTTCGCACGCTCTCTCCCAACGTGATCTTTTCGAGCGCGGGAAGAGTTTCTCCGCCGAACGTCACTTTAGATACGAAATTTCCGAATACGATTTCTTTTAACGCTACGTCGCCCGCAAGAGTCGCCATATCAAACTCTATTCCCGTCTCCTCGGTGCCGGATACGGACAATTTTTTCAATGAAGGCATATAGGCGAAAGCGTAAGCGCTTATCTCCGCTGCGACGGGAAGATTCAGCTCTTCTATCGCGGTATTGCGGAAGGCTTCGCTTCCCACTTTATTTACGTTAACGAGAGAGCCTACGTAAGAAAGCTTTGCCGACTGCATAAAGGCGCGCTCGCCTATGGTAACGACGTTCGACAAATCTATTTTTTCTATTTCGTCGAGAGCGACCGATTCGTTTTCTACCGTTCTCACGCTTATCTCCGTCACGGAAGAGGGCAAAACGACTTCGACTATACCGACGGTGCCGTTAAAGGTGTTGGCGTCGAAAACCTCGAAGCCGCCTTCTGCGACGTTACCGAACGTCACTTTGACGCGTTTATTGAGAGGATTGATCTTTTCCGCGTCCTCTTCTTCGTAATATACTCCCGTTTTCGCTCCGACGAATACTCCCTCTCCGAAAGAATAGAGAGCGGGGAAAACCACGTCGTTATGCAAAGTAGCTCCGGCAAAAACGCCGTCGCCCACGTATTTTACGCTGTCGGGTATTTTTACGGTTATTATTTCCTTTCCGGCAAAGACTCTGTCGCCTATTGCAACGACGGCTTTCAAGCCGTTAACTCCGTCGTCGTAATTTGCAGGGATATAGATATTTTTTGAGGTCCCGTTATAAGAACCCACGACGTAACCCGAACGCTCTTCGTCGTAATTAAAAACGAGCCCGTCGGTAGGCAACGAAGCGTTAACGGCGACTACGTCGAACCTATGGAAAGCGTCTCCGGCGTTTACGCCTAAGGACACGTATTTATCGGTGACGTCCTCGTCGCCATAGCTTACGGATTCCACTTCGAAATCGGCGTAAGATGCGTTTTTACGTTTCAATTCCGCAAGCTTTTTCGTCACGTACGTTATGTCTACTCTGTCCTGATAGAACATTTCGTCGTCGAACAATTCCTCTACCACGTAAGAGTCGTCTCCGCCCGTTTCGGACACTTTCATTCCTTTGAAAGTCACGCTCAAAAGGACGGGCGTGGATTTTTTGTTGTAAACGGGGGTAAGCACGAGGTCGTTCTGTACGGTGATGGTGTCCTTGTATATCTTGCCGTTGGCGTCCTTCCATTCTCCGTTGAATACGTATCCTTCTCTCTGCGGAGCGTCGTTTTTCAATTTCAACGAAGTTCCGGAAAGCTCCTTGGCGACCTTGCCCGTTCCGTCGTTGTAGGTTATGGTAAAATAGCGGTCCTTGACCAGAGCTATCATTTCGGTATCGGCATTTATCACGGTGGAGGTGTTCTGCCATTGTACGAATTCCAGACTTTGCTGGGCGAGCTGTCTTTGCGCTTCGCTCTGCATCGAAGCGTTCTTGCCGGCAAGCACCGATTCTACTATCGGTCTGCCGTTCGCGTTTATAGAATATTTGACGGCGGGATTTGCTTCGAATGCGTAGTAATACAGAACCTGATAAGACCTGTATTGCACCGACATGTTGAATTGAGTCGCCGCGGTAATAGGATTGTTAATTCCGGGCCACGAAAACTGCGTTATTTCATAAGGCATCGTGTAGGACGGAGCCTGCGCGTACGCGCCGTGAAGAACGTTCTGCGTTTCTCCCACCTGATTTCCCTTATAGTCGAAAAACTTGACTTCGTAGACGTTGGCGTTGTCGGAAAACTTAGCCGTGACGGTTATATCCGCTTCCACCTTGGAAAGGTCTATCTTGTTTCCGGCGACGTCGTACCAACCGACGAAAACCTTCCCGCTATCGGAGGAAGAGGGCTGCGGCGCGTTGGTTATTGCTTCTCCCTTAACGGCGGTGCGCCTGCCGAGAGGAGTTCCGTCGGCGTCCGTGAAAGTAACGGTTACCGTTTCCGTTCCCGCTTCCACGATAAGCACCGTAATAACGGCCGTCTTTCCTTGATAATACAGCGTTACCGTCTGCATACCGACGGTGGAAAGCGCCTGACGCCCCTCGGTGGTAAGCATAGAGGGCGTAGCCGATATTTCCTGAGTGGAACCGTCGGAAGCCGTAACCGTAAGTCTTATTCCGGATACGTTGAATTCTCCTGCGACGGCAACCGTAGGAACGGTGTCTTCCACGACGGACAATTCCGCCACGTCGACGCTGTCGTTACATGCGGTCAATGTGAAAACGGCTGACAAAACGAGCATTATTACAAAACAAAGCGCGCCCGTTTTCACTCCCGACAATCTGGTTTTTTTCATTTGGTGAAACCTCCACATTTCAACTTTGAAAACCTGTATACATTTACAGTTATAATAAATATAACATACTATTCTCGCGTTTGCAAGACCGAAAATAATAAATATATATATAAATATATGGGAGATTTTACCTCGGAGAACGGAATACGTCCTCAAAAAATCGCATTTTGTCCTAAAATTACGGCAAAATAAGTCCGGATATTTTCGGCGCAAAACGCAGAATTTATTTGATTATATTAAAAAAACGCCAAAGCATATTTTGACGTTTTTAACAAATTATCGCATTTTTCGGCACGTTATTTTTTCCCCTGTCCGTCCTTCGGATCGAGAGTAATCTTTTTCTTTTTCGGATAAATCCTCTTTACCGTCTTGAATTTGAACTTTTCGGCAGGGACGAACGTGCGCAGATGATTGCACAGAGCGAGAAACTCTTCTCCCTCGGTT
>JBJFAO010000015.1:0-4127 GCA_051887955.1 Christensenellales bacterium | reverse complement strand
GCTTACGATAAGCATTATATAAGATTATAAAACTTTTCCAACTATACGCCGTCAAATTCTGTTTTATCGCACGTTTGCAATGCCTTAGGTAACAAAATCAAAGGGACGACATATGAAACTCTTCCCACTAAAAGTCGAGAAAAAAAGACCTTATAGAATTTCTTCTACAAGGTCGATTTTTTATTTTGTTTTGTCTATTGCGTTATAAGGCGGTTTGCCCTTTCACAAATCGAAAACTAATCTCTGGGGTTTTTGATAGCCGCCTGAGCCGCAGCAAGACGCGCGATGGGCACTCTGAACGGCGAGCAGGAAACGTAGGTGAGTCCGATTTTGTGGCAGAACTCGATAGTGGAGGGATCGCCGCCATGTTCTCCGCATATTCCGAGATGCATGGTAGGACGCACCTTTCTGCCCATTTCAGCGGACATTTCCATGAGTCTGCCTACGCCGATCTGGTCGAGCTTAGCAAACGGATCGTTCTCGTAAATCTTTGCGTCATAGTACGCGTTGAGGAACTTGCCTGCGTCGTCACGGCTGAATCCGAACGTCATCTGAGTGAGGTCGTTGGTGCCGAAGCAGAAGAATTCGGCTTCTTTCGCGATTTCGTCGGCGGTAAGAGCGGCTCTCGGTATTTCGATCATCGTACCTACTTCGTACGCGATGTCTACGCCCGCTTTCTTTATTTCTTCGTCGGCAACGGCTACGACTATGTTTTTAACGAATTTCAATTCCTTTGCGTCTCCGACGAGAGGAATCATTATTTCGGGAAGAACCTTCCAATCGGGGTGCTTCTTCTGAACGTTTATAGCTGCCTTGATTACCGCTCTGGTCTGCATCTTTGCAATTTCGGGGAAAGTGACGGTAAGACGGCATCCGCGGTGTCCCATCATCGGGTTGAATTCGTGCAAGGAAGCTATTATGGCTTTGATTTGCTCTACGCTCTTGCCCTGCGTCTTTGCAAGCTCTGCGATATCGGCTTCTTCGGTCGGAACGAATTCGTGAAGAGGCGGATCGAGGAAACGAATGGTAACGGGGTTGCCTTCGAGCGCTTCATAAAGTTTTTCGAAATCGCCCTGCTGCATCGGTTCGAGTTTTGCCAAAGCGGCTTCTCTTTCTTCAACGGTATCGGAACAAATCATTTCGCGGATAGCTTTAATTCTGTCTCCCTCGAAGAACATATGCTCCGTACGGCAAAGACCGATACCTTCGGCTCCGAGCTCGCGCGCTTTTTTCGCGTCGTTGGGAGTATCGGCGTTGGTTCTTACCTGCAATACGCGGTACTTGTCCGCCCATGCCATAATTCTGCCGAATTCTCCGCCTATAGTAGCGTCTACGGTAGGTATTATTCCGTCGTAAATGCAACCGGTAGAACCGTCGATAGAGATGCTGTCGCCTTCATGGAATACCTTGCCGTTCAAGGTAAATTTCTTATTGGCTTCGTCCATAACGATTGCGGAGCAACCGGATACGCAGCAGGTACCCATACCGCGGGCTACGACGGCGGCGTGAGAAGTCATACCTCCGCGAACGGTAAGTATACCCTGAGAAGCTTTCATACCCTCTATATCTTCGGGAGAGGTTTCGAGTCTTACCAAAACAACCTTCTTGCCGGCTTTGTTCCAAGCTTTGGCGTCCTCGGCGGTGAATACTATCTGTCCGCAAGCGGCTCCGGGAGAAGCTGCGAGAGCTCTCGCCATGGGAGTAGCGGATTTTATCGCCTTAGCGTCGAACTGAGGATGCAAAAGGGTATCGAGGTTACGCGGGTCTATCATAGCTACCGCCTGTTTTTCGGTAATCATACCTTCGTCGACGAGGTCGCAAGCGATTTTCAAAGCCGCCTTAGCGGTACGCTTGCCGTTACGGGTCTGCAACATATAGAGTTTGCCGTGTTCGACGGTAAATTCCATATCCTGCATGTCGTGATAATGATTTTCGAGGCGTTTGCAAACGTCCTTGAACTGTTTGAACGCTTCGGGGAACTTGTATTCCATTTCGGAAATGTGCATAGGAGTGCGTACGCCGGCAACGACGTCTTCGCCCTGCGCGTTGGTGAGGAATTCGCCGAAAAGTCCGTTTGCGCCGGTCGCGGGGTCACGGGTAAAAGCAACGCCGGTACCGCAATCGTCGCCCATGTTTCCGAAAGCCATCATCTGCACGTTAACGGCGGTACCCCAGCTGTAGGGAATATCGTTGTCGCGGCGATATACGTTGGCTCTGGGGTTGTCCCAGGAACGGAAAACTGCCTTTATCGCTTCGAAAAGCTGAACCTTGGGATCGGACGGGAAGTCGCTTCCTATCTTCGCCTTGTATTCGGCTTTGAACTGGTTGGCAAGCTCTTTGAGGTCGTCTGCGTCGAGTTCTATATCCTGAGTAACTCCCTTTTCCTCTTTCATCTTGTCGATGAGCTGTTCAAAATATTTTTTGCCCACTTCCATAACGACGTCGGAGAACATCTGAATAAATCTTCTGTAGCAGTCCCACGCCCATCTCGGATTGTTGGACTTTTCCGCCATAACGGCAACGACTTCTTCGTTGAGACCGAGGTTCAATATAGTATCCATCATACCGGGCATGGAAGCTCTCGCGCCGGAACGGACGGAAACCAACAAGGGATTCTCTTTATCGCCGAATTTCTTACCGGTGATTTCTTCCATCTTGTCGATATATTCCATAATCTGAGCCTGAATTTCCGGGTTGATTTGCCTGCCGTCCTCGTAATATTGGGTGCAAGCTTCGGTGCTGATAGTAAAGCCTTGCGGTACGGGTAAACCAAGATTGGTCATCTCGGCAAGGTTCGCGCCTTTACCACCCAGAATTTCACGCATATTTGCGTTACCTTCTGTGAAAAGATAAACATACTTCTTCATCCTTAATCCTCCTGAATTTGGTTTTATTTGATTTGTATCTTTCTAAAAATAAAGCGAAATTATTATAATATAAAGTCGTTCCGATTTCAAGTCATTTTACTAAACTCGTGTCACTTCGTTACGATAACCGGGCGCAAACGGTCAGTTTTATGCCGAGTTCGGAACGAAACCCCGCGGCAAGATGTCTCAAAAAGGTATTTACGTCTTCCTTTTCATACTCCGTAAGCACTTCTTCGACGGAATCGCATTTTATCAAAGCGGAAAAAACGTCGCATATTTTACCCGGAAAAACTCCTTCCGTAACGTCTATTCCCGTTTCCGCAGCGCAACAGGTTCCGTAGCGCAACGTCTCGGCAAGCGGGTAGAATTCGCCGTAATTTATGTTTTCCAACGCTTTCAAAAGGGACACGACCGATACGTTATCCCCTCGTTCGGCGCACTTTTCATATATTTCGAGACAAGCCATCGCCGCCGTGTATTTATCCGGATCGGACCAGCAGTTATAGAAGCTCTCTTCTATATTCGCTCCCGAAAGAGTATATCCCGCTTTCGTTTTTATTAAAGTAAACTCGCCGAAACTGAGCACGCCCGTAAACGCCTTCAGCTTCGACTTGGGACTTCTCACTCCTTTAGCTTTGACCGAAAAAATACCCTCCGGCGAAGCTATGGTGATTATTCTGTCCTTTTCACCGTAGTCCGCGCTTCTTATTATTATTCCCGTAACGTCCAAAATTATTTATCCTCGTCCGTTTCTTCACCGTCGGCAACCGAACCGCCGGCTTCGTCCGAGCCCTCCGTTTTGTCTTCCTCTCCCGTCGACGCCGCGCTTTGATTTTTGCCCGATTTCTTTTTACTCCGCGGGAAAAATCTCCCCGTCTTTTTGACGTTTTTAATCCCGAACGCAACGAACAGAGCCGTTCCGACAATCAAAGAAATTATCAATATATACGGGAAAGCCGCGACGATACCTATTGCTATACCGCGAAATACCGTGCCGACGCTCCTGAACGAGCCTTTGAAAATATCGTTCAGCTTCTGCGAAAAGCTCCTTTCGTCCGTACTCTTCGGGAAGTCGTGCGTTATTTCTATCGTCACGGTGGAAAAATCTATAAGACTGTCGTATTCGTTAAGAAGCTTTTCCACCGACGTTATTTCCGCGTTTATTTCGGAAAGTCTTTCCCCGATAATTATGGCGTCCGATACCGTAGCGGACGAAAACAGCTCTTCCAACCTCGTTTTTTCAAGAATAAGGGACTGCCT
>JBJFAO010000014.1:0-4145 GCA_051887955.1 Christensenellales bacterium | reverse complement strand
ACGGCGACGATATTATCGTCGTGGACGCGGGACTCAGCTTTCCCAATCCGGAAGAAACTCCGGGCATAGATTACGTTATTCCCGATTTTTCGTATCTTAAAAGCAATGCGTCTAAGGTAAAGGCTCTGTTCGTGACGCACGGACACGAGGACCACATAGGAGCCATACCGTTTTTTTTGAAGGAAGTCAACGTGCCGGTTTACGGTTCCGCGCTTGCTCTCGGACTTCTTAATAACAAATTGTCCGAAGAAAAAATCAAATCCGCGCGACTTAACGCCGTGACGGACAGGCAGATAGTGCAAGCGGGAAAATTCAGCGTCGAATTCGTGAGAGTAACCCATTCCATAGCCGGTTCGTACGCGCTCAGCATAACGACTCCCAAGGGCGTTATTTTCATGACGGGAGATTTTAAGATAGACCATACTCCCATAGACGGACACACGACGGACCTTGCGAGAATAGCCGAGATAGGGACGAAGGGAGTGCTGCTCCTTATGATGGACAGCACCAACGTAGAAAGAAGCGGCTACAGTATGAGCGAAAAGAACGTTTCTAAAGCTCTCGACAGTCAGTTCGAATTAAACCGCGACAAAAGGATAATAGTGGCTACCTTCGCCAGCAACATACATCGAGTTCAGCAGATAATCGACTGCGCCGTAAGACACCGCAGGAAGGTGTCCTTCTCGGGTAGGAGCATGATAAAAATCGCCGATACGGCGCGTACCCTCGGATATCTGAAATATTCCGACGAGGATTACGTTGATATAGAAAAAATAAGCAAAGTGCCTTACGACAGACTGTGTATAATCAGTACGGGAACGCAGGGAGAGCCTACGAGCGCCCTTACGAGAATGAGTAACGACGATTTCAAACGCGTCACGATAACCGACCTCGACGCGGTAATTCTGAGCTCTTCTCCCATTCCCGGTAACGAGAGAGGAATTTATAACGTTATTAACAAGCTCTGTCAGAAGGGTGCGAACGTCGTCTATCAGGCTCTGAGCGAAATCCACGTTTCGGGGCACGCGTGCAAGGAAGAGTTGAAGCTTATGTTCAACCTTCTCAAGCCGAGATATTTTATCCCCGTACACGGAGAATACCGTCACCAGAAAATGCACAGGGATCTGGCTATTGAGATGGGGATTCCGCCGGCAAATATTCTTATCCCCGAGCTGGGACAGCTTATAGAGCTGGATAAATCGGGCTTGCGCAAAGGCAATACCGTTCCCGCCGGCTCTACCATGCTCGACGGCAGCATGATGGCGGAAAATTCCGAGCTTTTGTTGCGCGACAGAAAGCTTCTCGGAGTGGACGGTTTTCTTATAGCGATAGTCAGCAACGAGTTCGACGATGACGGAGAGCCGATACAGCCTATAATAATAACGAGGGGAATAAACGTCAACGAGGGGTTTAACGAAGAATTGCGCAACGATATCGTTACGGAAATCGTTCACGGCACCTTTAATGAAATGGACGTAAACGGTTGCAAGCAGTTTTTGCGCAAAATGCTTGCCAAAAAATTGCAGGCGAAGCTGAAAAAACGTCCGATGATCATTCCTATTATCATGAACTGATGGACGTAAAAAAGTATATAGACGAATTGCGGACGAGGGCAAGAAAAGCGTACATACCCGTGATGCGCGAAAAAACTACGGAACTGCTTGCCGAAATAACCGCTGAAAAAAGACCGTCGAGAGTTTTGGAAATAGGTACGAGCCTCGGCGTGAGCGGAATAACGGTTCTCGTTTCGGGAGCGGACAGACTCTGTACGGTGGAAATAGACGGTTCGGTTATTGATCTCGCCGAAAAAAATTTTTCCGCGTGCGGAGTGCGCGACAGAGTGGAATTTATCGAAGGCGACTGTTTCGAGGTGTTGCCGTATATGGATAACAACCGTTACGACATGGCGATACTGGACGGTCCGAAGAGCAAATATTGCGAAATGTTCGATTTGATACTGCCTATGATGAACGGCGGCGGAGTGATTTTTTGCGACGACGTAGACTTTTTCGGTCTCGTAAAACAGACTTCGCCTATAAGAAAGCACCGCACGATAATACGCGGAATGCAAAAATTTTACGACAAAGTGACCGCGGATACGCGCGTCTCGGCACAATTTTTACCGATCGAGGACGGCGTCGCGGTTATTACGGTAAAAACGGAGGAAGATTGAAAAAAGCGGAGTTGCTCGCCCCTGCCGGCGATATGGGAAAATTGGAAACAGCCCTTCATTTCGGAGCGGACGCGGCGTATTTTGCAGGAAAAAAATTCGGGCTCAGAGCCTTTGCCGGCAATTTCGACGAAGGAGAAATGCAAAAAGCCTTCGAGCTATTGCGCAAAGAGGGGAAGAAAGGATACGTCGCGCTGAATATATTTGCCTCGAACGCAGATTTCGGCGAGCTTAGAGATTACGTAAGGCTTCTTCGCGACGTCGGGGCGGACGGGATTATCGCGAGCGATCCGGGTGTGATTTCTTTCGTGAAAAATCTCTGTCCCGATTTGGATATACACCTTTCCACTCAAGCCAACACCACCAACAAATATTCCGTGAGCTTCTGGCGGGATATGGGGGTGAAGAGAGTCGTGCTCGCGCGCGAGCTTTCTTTGGACGACATAAAAGAAATAAAGGATTTCGTCGGCGACTCGGTGGAGCTGGAGGCTTTCGTGCACGGAGCGATGTGCATATCATATAGCGGCCGGTGTCTTCTCAGCTCTTATCTTACCGACAGGGACAGCAACAGGGGAGAGTGCGTTCAGGCTTGCCGTTGGGAATATGCGATAACGGAAAAAAGCAGATTGGACTCCGGCTCTCCGCTTACCGTGCAGGAGGACGCGAGGGGAACGTATATCCTCAATTCCAAAGACATGAACACGATTTCGTTTCTGGATAAAATAGTTGACGCCGGCGTAAGCTCTCTGAAAATAGAGGGAAGAATGAAGTCCGAGTATTACGTCGGGTGCGTGGTAAACGCATACAGAAAACGTCTCGACGGGATATATGCCGGCAAGCCTTACGATTCCTATTGGGAAGAGGAACTCAAAAAGGTAAATCACCGAGAATATACGACGGGATTTTATTTCGGCAGAGCCGAACAGTGCTACGAGACGAGCAAACCCGACAATCCGTATTCTTTCGTCGCCCTCGTCAAAGGGTACGACGAGGAGCGCGGACTTCTGGAGGTCGAAATGCGCAACAGATTCAAAAAAGGCGACCTTCTGGAAGCCGTCAGCGTTACCGACGCGAGAACGGTAAAGGCCGATTGTATTTTCGACTCGGACGGAAAGGAAGTAGCCGACTGCAAAATCGTTCAGCAAAGGCTTTTTATAAAAACGGACGTAAAATTAGAAAAAAACGATATGCTCAGGATAGCCAACGGAGGAAAAAATGTTAAATAAGCGCACAATATTATTTTTTACCGACACGTTTAATACCGCGGTAGCGGAAAACGTTTCCGCGGAATATGCGGGCAACAACGAAGCGGTAAGCGTTATCGTCACAAAAAAAGAGCTTAAAAGCGACGCGTACAACTTTATTGCGGACAAATTACTTCCGGAGGGGAGCTCGGTCCGCTTGTTCGCATTGAACAGGCGAATAAAGCTAAAGAACGCGGAAATGGATAAAATAAAGTCCGATAAAATATCATTGAGACTGCGTAAGCCCATTCAGAGGCGGATACTTAACGCCCTCAACCGCTACAATCCGGACGTAGTGGCGATTACCGATCAGTCGGTTTTAAGACACGTGATTTCCGCCGCGGACAAATACGAAAGGGAAGTCAAGGTGGCGGTTATTCCCGACGAGTACATACTCGATAAGAGATTTATAAGCAACGCCGTAGACTACTATTTCGTCGACAATTTCGATATGCGAAACGCCCTCGTCGACAACGGCGTATCGGACGACAAGGTAGTCATTTGCGGACTGCCGGTAAGCAATGCGTGCTTCGACGATTGCGACAGGGAATCCGCCCTTACGAAATTTGCCGTAAGTAAGGACAGTCCGACGGTGCTTATAAGCGCGTCGAGAGCGGGAGACGTGCGCTTTATGAAGGTTCTGGAAGAATTGAAAAACGCCTCTTTGGACGTAAGCTTTATTGTAGCTTGCGGTAAAAACCGCAAAATATTGAATTATGCGAGAGAATTGG
>JBJFAO010000013.1:0-4158 GCA_051887955.1 Christensenellales bacterium | reverse complement strand
GTCAGGATTTCTCCCCCTAAAAGAGAGGTATAGGTTTCCACAAAGCCGTCTCCGCCGTCGCACATGGGAAAGCAATCTACGGTATGTCCGTATTCTTCCAGCACAAAACGTGCGGCAGCGCAGAATTCGGTACTTTTCAAGCCCCCTTTGAAGCCGTCGGGCGCAACCAAAAATTTCATATTTCCTCCGTAAAATCGACTAAAGAAATTCGTTTGACATAGTTTTACGCGATTATTATAATAAAAATATATAAATTAAGCAAGTAGGTAATCATAATGAGAAAAATCAAAATTTTCGACACCACGTTGCGCGACGGGGAGCAAGCTCCCGGATACAGCATGCACGCCAGCGAAAAGCTGGAGATGAGCGCGCAGCTGGAAAAGCTCGGCGTAGACGTTATCGAAGCGGGTTTCGCCGCCGCTTCCAAAGGCGATTTCAATTCGGTAAAGGAAATTGCGGAAGCCCGTCACGACACGATAGTATGCTCTCTTTCGCGCTGTAAAAAAGAGGATATGGATCTTGCTTACGAGGCTTTGAAAACCGCCGTGGTACCCCCTCGTATGCACGTTTTTTTGGCGACGAGCCCGATACACATGCAATACAAGCTGAAGATGAGCGAAGAAAGAGTCCTCTCTCTCATTTCGGAAAGCGTAGCTTATGCGAAAAAGTTTTTGTCCGATATTCAGTTTTCCTGCGAGGACGCCACGAGAAGCGATCCGAATTTTCTTTGCAAGGCGATTATTGCCGCGATAAAGGCAGGCGCGACCACCATAAATCTTCCCGACACCGTCGGATACAGTTATCCGGAGGAAATAACCTCGATTTTTAAGTACGTTCTGGAAAACGTGCCCTCCTCCGACGACATAACCTTCGCCACGCATTGTCACAACGATCTCGGACTCGCAGTCGCCAACTCCCTCGCCGCGATAAAAGCAGGCGCGGGTCAGCTCGAATGCACGGTAAACGGAATAGGAGAGCGCGCCGGGAACGCCTCGATGGAAGAAGTTTGTATGGCTTTGAAAACAAGGCGCGATTACTACGACGCCGATACATCTATCGTTACGAAGCAGATTTATAACACAAGTCAGCTTCTTAGCTCCGTCACCGGTATAAAATTGCCTCCGACCAAGCCTTTGGTGGGCAAGAACGCGTTCGCTCACGAAAGCGGTATCCATCAACACGGAATAATGAGCAACCGCCTCACGTACGAAATCATAGACCCGTCGTCTATCGGAATAGTGGAAGAAAACAACCTCGTCCTCGGCAAGCACAGCGGCAAACATGCTTTTGCAGACTACCTGGCAAGCATGGGAATCGAAGTGGGAGGAGCGGAGCTCAATATCCTTTTCGACAAGTTCAAAACGGTTGCCGACAAGAAAAAAATAGTTACCAATAAGGACATACAATACATTATTTCGCACACCAACACGACTCAGGTTCAGAAAAGAGTAACCCTCAACAGCTACGGAATAACGACGCTTAAAGGCGGTCCCGCGCTCGCCACCATTACCCTCAACACCCCCGACGGCATAAAAGCGGGCAACGCGACGGGAGACGGCCCTCTGGACGCGGCGTTCAAAGCCATCAACTCCCTCACGGGAAAGGACTTTACCCTTATAGACTGGTCGGTAAACGCAATAACGGAAGGTAAAGACGCACTCGGCGCCGCCACGCTCAGGCTATCCTACGACGGCGTTGAGGTCACGGGGCGCGGTATCAGCACCGACACCGTGGAGGCGTCCCTTCTCGCTTATCTGAACGGCTGTAACAAACTCTTCGATATGTTACCGTAAGGAGGCAGTATGGGATACACGATTACGGAAAAATTGCTTATGAGGGCGAGCGGAAAAACCTCGCTCAAAACAGGAGAACTCATTGTCGCAGACCTCGATATGGTACTCGGCAACGACATTACTTCACCCGTCGCAATAGCGCAATTCGAAAAAAAAGGACTGAAAAAAGTCTTTGACAGAGAAAAAATAGCAATCGTTCTCGATCACTTCACCCCCAACAAGGACATTAAGTCGGCGGAGCAATGCGCTACGTGCAGACGCTTTTGCAAAAAGTATTCGATAAAGCATTTTTACGACGTCGGAACGATGGGAATAGAACACGCTCTTCTTCCCGAAAAGGGAATAGTAAAGCCGGGCGACGTAGTGATAGGCGCGGACTCTCATACCTGCACGTACGGCGCTCTGTGCGCCTTTTCCACGGGCGTAGGCAGTACGGATATGGCTATGGGTATGGCGACGGGAAAATGTTGGTTCCGCGTTCCCGCTCAGATAAAAGTCAATCTCGTCGGCAAGCCGTCCCCCTACGTATCGGGCAAAGACGTTATTTTGCACCTGATAGGTCTTATCGGCGTGGACGGCGCGTTGTACAAATCGCTGGAGTTTGCCGGCGAAGGAATAAAATATCTGTCCATGGACGACCGCTTCACGATATGCAATATGGCGATAGAATGCGGAGCGAAAAACGGCGTTTTTCCTTTCGACGAAATTACGGCGGAATACGTGAAAAACAGAGCGGAAAATTATTCCGCGGTGTCGAGCGACGAAGACGCTTGTTACGAAAGGGAAATAGAAATCGATCTTTCTTCGTTGCTTCCCACCGTAGCGTTTCCGCATCTTCCCTCCAACACGAGAACCCTGCCCCTCGATGAAGAAGTGAAAGTAGATCAGGTGTTTATCGGGAGTTGTACCAACGGAAGATTGAGCGATATCGCCGCGGCGTGTAAAATTCTGGACGGAAAAAAAGTTGCCGACGGAGTGCGCCTTATCGTCGTACCGGCAACGCAAAAAATATACCTCGACTGCGTTCACAACGGTTACGTAGATATAGTCATAAACGCGGGCGGAGTATTTTCCACTCCCACGTGCGGAGCTTGTCTCGGCGGACATATGGGAATACTCGCGAGCAAAGAGGTCTGCGTATCGACCACCAACCGCAATTTCGTCGGTCGTATGGGAGCAAGCGACAGTCTCGTGTATCTGGCAAGTCCGGCGGTAGCGGCGGCGACCGCAGTAGCCGGAAAGCTGGTTTCTCCCCAATATTTACAGGAGGTTTGTAAATGAAAGCGTTCAAATTCGGCGACAACATAGACACCGACGTAATAATCCCGGCAAGATACCTCAACTCTTCGCAGCCGGAGCACCTCGCCGCTCACTGTATGGAGGACGCGGACGCTTCCTTTTCAAAAAACGTTCGTCCGGGAGATTTTATAATCGGCGGAGAAAATTTCGGTTGCGGCTCTTCCCGCGAGCATGCTCCCATCGCGATAAAGGCGTGCGGCATAAAAGCCGTCGTAGCCAAGAGCTTTGCGCGGATATTCTACCGTAATGCGATAAACATCGGCTTGAGCATCGTCGTATGTCCCCGGGCTTGCAACGAAATAGAAGAAGGCGACGAGCTGTCCATAGATTTCGATACCGGAAAAATAACCGACCTTACCACGGGAAAGGTTTTTTACGGCGACGCTTTTCCTCCGTTTATCCGCAGTATAATCGACAACGGCGGTCTGCTGAACAGTATAGAGGTATTCTTAACGGACAATTAGTACCCTCTGTCGATAACGGAAATAACTAAATTTTCGATTATCTTCAAGCTAAAGTCAAACATCGCAAACCAAAATAAGGAGAAAATATGAAGAAAAAAATCGCACTTATCCACGGCGACGGTATCGGACCGGAAATAGTCGATTCCGCCGTGCGCGTCCTCGACGCGGTAGCAAAAAAATACCACCACGAATTTATCTACGAAAACGCTCCTATGGGCGGCAACGCAATTGACGCCTACGGAGAACCGCTTCCTCAAAAAAGCGTCGACGTTTGTCTCTCTTCCGACAGCGTTCTTCTCGGCGCGGTCGGAGGTAAAAAGTGGGACGACCTTCCCGGCAACCGCCGTCCCGAGGCAGGCTTGCTCGGCATAAGAAAAGCCCTCAAGCTGTATGCGAATATTCGTCCCGCAAAGCTGTTTCCGCAGGTTGCCGATCGCAGTCCCCTGCGAAAAGATATCGTCGACAAGGGCTTCGATATGGTAATCGTAAGAGAGCTTACCGGAGGAATATATTTCGGAGAAAGAGGTACCCGTCACGGAAAATTCGGCAGAGAAAGCTACGACACCGAGTGCTATTCGGAAATAGAAATAGAACGTATCGCA
>JBJFAO010000012.1:0-4207 GCA_051887955.1 Christensenellales bacterium | reverse complement strand
AGTCCACCTTTATTCCCATCAAGGTGAATTCCGGCGGCGTTATGCCGATAATCTTTGCGTCGAGCCTTATAATGTTCCCGCAGATGATTATGCAGTTCGTCGGTTCTACCAACGGCTTCGTTACCTTCTGGTACGAGTGGATGGGCGTAGGAAGTCATCTCTATCCGTTATGGATGTTCTTGCTCATTATATTCTTTGCATATTTCTATGCGCAGATTCAGTTCAATCCCGACGACGTCGCGCGCATGATACAGCAAAACGGCGGATTTATTCCCGGTATCAGACCCGGAAAATCCACGAGCGATCATCTCCGCAAGATAAACAACAGAATTACTCTCTTCGGAGCTTTGTTCCTTGCGTTTGTAGCTCTTATTCCGACGTATATCCTGAAAATTCAGGGATTTGCCACTCTCGGATTCAATAACGCCTTCTCCGCGACCGGATTGTTGATAGTCGTCAGCTGCGCGTTGGAATTCCAGAAGCAGTTGGAAAGCCAGTTGCTCATCAAAAACAACAAAGGATTTTTGAAATAATGAAACTTATTTTATTAGGTGCGCCCGGGGCCGGCAAAGGCTCCCAGGCGACGAAAATCGCAAATAAGTACGGCATAGCGCATATCTCCACCGGAGATGCGCTTCGTGCTAATATTAAAAACGGCACCGAGCTGGGCAAGTTTGCCAAGTCCTTTATAGACAAGGGACAGCTTGTACCGGACGAAGTGGTAGTGGGTATCGTCGCGGACAGAATCAAACAGGAAGACTGCAAAAACGGTTTTCTGTTGGATGGTTTTCCCCGCACAATCGCTCAGGCGGAAGCCCTCGGCAAACTCACGGATATCGATTACGTAATAAATATCGACGTTGATTTCGAGCTTATTACCTCGCGTATAGCAGGCAGACGTATGTGCGCCTGCGGAGAGAGCTACCACGTTTCCACGTATAAGTCCGACGTTTGCGCCAAGTGCGGCGCGACTCTCTATCAGAGGGACGACGACAAGGAAGAGACCGTAAAAGCGCGTCTCGCCGTTTACGAAAAGCAAACCGCTCCTCTCGTAGATTATTACAGACAGACGGGGAAACTCGTGGACGTGGACGGAAACAAAACTATCGACGAGGTATTCGCCGACGTGGTGGGGATACTTGATGGTAACCGTTAAATCGCCCGAACATATTGAGCTGATGCGCAGAGCCGGGAAGATACTCGGCGAAACGCTCAGACTTCTCGAGGAAACGGCAAAACCGGGAATGACCACCAAGGAGTTGGATGAAATTGCTTACGATTTTATCGTAAACAAGAACGGTGCGGTTCCGTCGTTTTTACACTACGACGGTTTCCCCGCGACGTTGTGCACCTCGATAGACGACGAAATAGTCCACGGTATACCCTCAAAAAAAAGAATTCTGAAAGAAGGAATGCTTTTGAAGATCGATTGCGGAGTCGGGCTGAACGGATATCATACCGACGCGGCGAGAACCATAGCGATAGGCGAAGTATCTGCCGAAAAGCGCAAGCTTATGGACGTGACGAAGCAGAGCTTTTTCGAGGGAATAAAGGTATTGAAGGACGGCGTCAGGTTGGGTACGTTGGGCAATGCCATTCAGACTTATGCCGAGCAGAACGGCATGAGCGTAGTCAGAGAGCTTATCGGACACGGGATAGGAACTTCGGTACACGAAGAACCGGACGTGCCTAATTACGGACGCGAGGGCAGAGGAATGAGGGTTTGTACCAACATGACTCTTGCCATAGAGCCTATGCTTAACCTCGGCAGGAAAGAGATTTGTCAGCTTGCCGACGGTTGGACGATAGTGACGGAGGACGGAAGTCCGAGCGCGCACTACGAAAATACCGTCGTAATAACGGACGACGGCGTAGAAATTTTGACTCTTTAGGAGGCGCGAATGGAAAAATCCGTTGCCATAGGCGATATAGTGTTCAGCAGAGCCGGACGCGATAAGGGCAGATTTTTTATCGTGACGGAAATCGTCGACGACGTTTTCGTAAGGATAGCCGACGGCGACGTAAGGCGGCTGGAAAAAGCGAAACTAAAAAAAATAAAGCATCTTAAAATTACCGGCGAATCGGTAGACAGTATAGCCGGCAAGCTCGAAAAGGGCACGAAAGTTTACGACGCGGAGATATACAGCGCGTTGCGTAAATACAATTTTTAATAGGAGGATATCAAGTGCCGAAGGACGATGTAATCGAAGTCGAGGGCGTGGTGACTGACATATTGCCCGGAACGAATTTTAAGGTAAAACTAATTAACGGTCATATTATTTCGGCTTATCTGTGCGGAAAAATGCGTCAATGCACCGTGCGAGTAAGCGTGGGAGATAAAGTTAAGGTAGCTATGAGCCCGTATGACCTTAACAAAGGAAGAATAACGTACAGAATGAAGGGCTGAACTTCGCAAATTACAGGAGGATAGTAGAAATGAAAGTAAGACCATCGGTAAAACCCATATGCGATAAATGCAAGGTTATCAAAAGAAACGGCAAAGTTATGATAATTTGCTCGAAATATCCGAAACACAAGCAAAAACAAGGCTAAAAATATTTGCTAAAACGGTTTGGCTGTGATATAATATCACAGTTATAAAATCCCCATACGGCGACGTATGGGTAAATTCGTGTTCAAGGTGAAGGCGGCTGAACCGTCGCGAGGCGGTTTACTTCACAGATTTATATAGATAAAAAAACAAAAAAACATTTGGAGGTTTTTAATGGCTCGTATAGCAGGTGTAGATTTACCCCGTGAAAAGAGAGTGGAAATCGGCTTGACCTATATCTACGGTATCGGCAGAGTCACGTCCAACAAAATTTTGGAGGCGACCGGAATCGACCCCGATACCAGAGTAAAGGACTTGAGCGAAGACCAAGTCGCAAAAATCCGTGACTATATAGAAAATAACGTGCACGTGGAAGGCGACTTGCGCAGAGACGTAATGATGGACATAAAGAGGCTGAAAGATATCGGCTGTTACAGAGGCGTAAGGCACAGAAAGGGTTTGCCCGTAAGAGGACAGAGAACCAAACAAAACGCTCGTACTCGCAAGGGACCGAAGCGTGCTGTCAGCCGCTCCAAGAAGTAATAGGAGGGAATAAAAAATGGCCGTAAGAAAATCAACCATTAAGAAAAGAAAAGACTTAAAACGTATTGACAAGGGTCAGGTTCACGTACATACCACGCACAACAACACTATCGTTACCGTTACCGATATGAACGGAAACGCGATAAGCTGGGCAAGCGCGGGCGTACTTGGACTGAAAGGCTCTCGTAAAGAGACTGCGTTTGCAGCAACCCAAGCTACCGAAAAGGCGGTTAACGAAGCGAAAATGCACGGCGTCAGAAAGGTAGAGGTTTATATCAAAGGTACCGGACAGGGAAGAGAACCGTCCATAAGAGCTATTCAGGCTTGCGAAGTGGATATCACCATGATAAAAGACGTCAGCCCGATTCCTCACAACGGTTGCCGTCCGCCCAAGCGCAGAAGATTGTAATTAGGAGGTAGAAAATGGCTAAATATACAGGACCCGATTGCCGTCTTT
Organism: Christensenellales bacterium; assembly: GCA_051887955.1. Lineage (GTDB taxonomy): Bacteria > Bacillota > Clostridia > Christensenellales > DTU072 > CAG-1782. The sequence goes on along the minus strand of JBJFAO010000012.1, from coordinate 656 downwards.
GCAGACGTGAGGGATGCAAGTTGTTTTTGAAGGGTGACAAGTGTTACTCCGAAAAATGTACTTTTATCAAGAGACAAACCCCACCCGGAATACACGGCGCAAGCAGAAAGAAGCCCACGCCTTACAGCGTTCAGCTTCGTGAAAAACAGAAAGTTAAAAGAATATACAACCTTACCGAAAAGCAGTTCCATAAGTACTACGTTTTGGCGGAAAAAATGCGCGGAGCTACCGGCGAAAACATGCTTGTGCTTTTGGAAAGAAGACTTGACAACGTCGTTTACAGAATGGGCGTAGGCGTAAGCCGCGCGCAGTCCAGACAGCTCGTCAATCACGGACACATCACCGTAAACGGTAAGCGCGTTAATATTCCCAGCTATCTCATTAAAGCAGGAGACGTAATAGCCGTTAAAGAAAACAAGCAGGAATTGCCTTTCTTTACCGAACTTAAAAACGCAAAAATCAACAACAGCTTAAAGTGGCTCGAATTCAATCCCGCGACTCTCAGCGGAAGCGTAATCGCTTTGCCGACTCGCGAAGATATCGATATGTCCATAGCTGAACACATGATTGTTGAGTTGTACTCCAAATAATAAGTAATTTAAGGAGGAATTGCCATAATGATGGAAATTATTAAACCTAAAATAACGGAAAATATC
>JBJFAO010000011.1:0-4298 GCA_051887955.1 Christensenellales bacterium | reverse complement strand
CATGGGGCGGATTCCGACCGCTTTTAGTCTGTCTCTGATTATTTTCGGAGATTCCGTCTCGATTACGTCGGTAACGACTGCCGCCATATATCTCGGACAAAGCTCGTAATCGGTATTTTCGACCGAAACGTAATCTGACGCGTTGCCGCCTGCCGTTTTATATGAAAAATCGGGCATACGTAATTTTTTCCCGGTCACTGCGGCGACTTCTCTCGCTATACCGAGTATGCTGTTGCAGTCCGGTCTGTTGGCGGTCACCGCTACGTCGAGCACCGTTTCCGTATTGCCGATAACGTCGTTTATATCCGAACCGACTTTGACGTCGGCAGGCAAAATAAGAATTCCATTAACTCCCGCGCCAGCAAAATCCGATTCCGTTATGCCGAGCTCCCCGCCCGAACACATCATACCTTCGCTTTTTTCACCGCGTAAAACGCCGGCGTTTATCGTCTTTCCGCCGGGTAAAACCGCCCCGTCGAGGGCAACGGGAACGATATCTCCCGTCTTAACGTTCTGCGCGCCGGTAACTATCTGTTTGAAAGCGTCTCCGGTATCTACGCGACACACCCAGAGATGATCGCTGTCTTTATGTCTTTCCATAGATACGACTTTCGCGCAAACGACGTTTTTAATTTCATCGCGCATATTGATAACTTCTTCTATTTCGAATCCTACCGAAACGAGTTTGTCGCCGAGCTCCGCAGGAGTCACGTCAACGTCGACGAATTCTTTTAACCAACCGTAAGGTACCTTCATATTCCACCTCCTATCTGTACTGTCTGAGATAACGAACGTCGTTTTCGAACATTATTCTCATATCGGGAATGCCGTATTTAAGCATAGCGCATCTCTCGATACCTATTCCGAACGCAAAACCCGAATACTCTTCCGGATCTATACCGCAATTTTTAAGAACGACGGGATTAACGACTCCCGCTCCGAGGACTTCGATCCACCCCGTGCCTTTGCAAAGTCTGCATCCGTCTCCGTGACACATAAAACAGCTCACGTCAAGCTCTACGCTTGGCTCGGTAAAGGGAAAATATGACGGGCGGAACCTCGTGCGCGTTCCTTCGCCGAAAAATTTTCTTGCGAACTCGTCGAGAGTACCTTTAAGGTCGCATAAATTAATATTTTTATCCACCACCAAGCCTTCTATCTGCTGAAACATGGGAGAATGAGTGGCGTCGCTGTCAAGACGATAAACTTTGCCGGGACACACTATTCTTATTGGCGGCTTTACCTTTTCCATCGTACGAGCCTGTACCGCCGAAGTTTGCGTTCTCAAGAGAATATTGTCGTTTATATAAAACGTATCCTGAGCGTCCCTCGAAGGATGATCTTTGGGGATATTAAGCTGTTGAAAATTATAAAAATCGAGTTCTATCTCAGGTCCCTCTTTGACTTCGAATCCCATGCCGACAAAGGCGTCGACGAGTTCGTTACGAGCGAGAGTAAGGGGGTGCAAGCCGCCGGCGTTAAGCGTTTTTTCGGAAAGCGTAACGTCTATCCTTTCTGCGTCGAGTTTGCGTTTTAGCTCTTTTTCCGCAATGACTTTTTCCCTTTCGGATATTTGCTTTTCGACTTTTTCTCTCAGCGCGTTGATATACTTGCCTACGGAAGGGCGTTCTTCCGGAGGACAGTCCTTAAGCCCTTTCAAAAGAGCGGTTATTTCTCCGCTTTTTCCGAGGTATTTGACTTTTAAGTCGTTCAATTCGGAAATCAAATCGATTTTTTCTATTCCCTCGCTTACGGCTTCGGATATAGCTTTAATTTTGTCCAGCATAAAAAATCTCCTGATAAATAATAAATAAGTTAACTAATTATAACACTTATATAAATACAACGCAACAATTACCGTTGCCGTATGCGGAGATTTTTTACGTTAAATTCGACGGGATTAAAGCTTCTGTTTTTATTATCCAGGAAGAAGGTCTAGATAATCGGTAGTCGTGTTTTCTCCGAGAAAAGTCGAAGGCACGTCGCCGACTATTACCGATTCGGTAACGAGTATTTCGTTCGTGACGTCGCTTTTTACTTTTCGCGACGGAACGGTCAATTCTATTTCGATAAAGCAGTTTATTTGCAGTCTGTGTCTGGTTTGATTTATGCCCATTTCGGTAAATTCGGAATTGAGCACGGTATAACAATTGCTTACGATGCGTGCGTTAATGGGTATTTCCGTACCGTACGTTGAAAAAACGGTAAGCCCCGTAAAAGCTCCCGTCGGTAAATACAGGCTTTTTGTCCGCAATTCGTTCAATCTGTTCTGTATTTCCGTTTGTATGATCATATTTACCTGATTTATAAGGGCGGTATTTGCCGTAATCATAGTAACTTTATCGTCTTTATCCTTTACAATCCGAAAATAGTCTTCATAAAAAACGTCGAGCTTTTGTATGACTTCGTTGCTGTCGTTAACTATGTTAAAAACCTCGGCGCGCGCCTCTTCGACGCACATCGTAGCTATCATATTTACCGAAAAAATAAAAAAATAAGTCCCGACGGCTATAATTGCCGTTATAAGACAAATAAAAAATTTTTTACCACGGGAAATACGCATATCAAAATAAATATATGCGTCGTTAAGTAAAAAAGAAACCAAAAATTAATGCGCAACGGAATCGTAGGTCTCGCGCATAAATACGGCGTCTTCGGCCTGTGTGCCGGAGGATTCGCAAATAATATAGGGATTTAACGAGTGCTTTACCAAAACCTCGGCAAGAGGCTCGAATTGCGGTCCGTAGACATCGTCTTCAAAAGTGAGATGCTTTATTTCTCCGCCCTTTCCGTACATTATTTTGCTGAAATGTACGTGCATGTTTTCTACCTTGAACCGCGGCATATTATCCAGCATGAACGCTAATATATCGTCAAAGTCCGCCGCGGTACGCAAGCTCCCCTGCGTTCTCGCGTTTATGTGTCCGAAATCTATGCACGGATAAAAAAAGTCTGCGTGTCTGCAGAAAGCAACGACCTCGTCTACCGTGCCTATCTGAGCGATTTTGCCCATGGTTTCTATGCAAATTTTGTAATCCGATAAACCGTTTTCCTCAATTATTGCGGCAAGCTCTTGAATGTTACGGTCGGCGACCGATACCGCTTCTTCTCTGGATACTTTACCTTGCGTAGCGGGATGAAAAACAACCCTGTCCCCGTCGTCAAACGCTTTTAATTTGGATAAAGAACCCAAAACGTAGCCGAAATTTTTTTCGATGGATTCACGGGACGGATTTGCGAAATTAATATAATACGGAGCGTGGACGGAAATTTCTACGCCGTTATTTTTGAATTCGCGTCCGATTTTTTGCGCCGTAAGATCCGAAAGGTTTATTCCTTTGCCGAAAGAATACTCGAAAATATCTATTTTTCTGTCGGCGCACCATTTTCCGGCTTCTATGGTAGAGGTATGTCCTTCCTCGTAAAAACTTAAACTGTTGCCGGCTACTCCAATTTTTGTCATAATCCGAATTCCTTCCTTGTGTTTTTTATATCTGCGCATATCTGTCGCCGCAGTTGATCGACGTCTTTGAACATTTTTATGTCTCTAATAAACTTATAGAATTCTATTTTAATCTCTTTCCCGTAAATATTTTCCTCAAAATCGAGAATATGCGTTTCAATATTGCCCTTTTCTTTGTTTACGGTTGGATGCGTGCCCACATTCGTCACCGAGGCGTAGCTCCTACCGTCGACAACGGTTTTAGTCATGTATACGCCGGTTCTTGGCACGAATTTTTTGTCGTCGAAATCCATATTTGCCGTAGGTAAACCAATTTTTCTACCGTTTTTCAATCCGTTTACGACGTTACCCGATACAAAATACGGTTCGGTAAGTAAATCGTTTGCGTCTTCTACTCTCCCTTCCGACAAAAGGCGCTTAATCCCCGTAGTCGAAATTTTTTTCCCGTCGCAAATAAGCAACGGACACACAGTTACGGGCACGTTATTACTATGAAAATACGCGGCGAATTCATTGGCGGTCCCTTTAGCCCCTCTGCCGAACGTATAATCCTCTCCGACAACCAAAGCTGCAGGATTGGTTTTTGCGATAAAAATCATAAAGTCTTCCGCGCTCTTATCGAGAAAGGATTTTTCTCCCGGCAAAACAAAAACTTCGTCAACACCGGCGGAATACGCGATTTCTTCTCTTTCGCGCAACAGATATAGTTCTTTATCCACTCTGCCGAGAGCTTTATACAAATTGTCGTCGAAAGTAACAAGACAAAATTCCGTACCGTAAATTTTGGCAAGCCTTTTGCCTTCTTTTATCAACTCGCGATGTCCTTCATGCAGGG
>JBJFAO010000010.1:0-4305 GCA_051887955.1 Christensenellales bacterium | reverse complement strand
GTTATCGGCGTTGACGCCGTTTACGAGCGCAACTATATCCTCTACGCTCGGATTCATAGTCTGACCGCCCTCCAGAACGTCGTCGGCGTTAAGGTCTTTGAACAAAGCCCTGAAACCCTCTCCGCAGCTTATCGCTACCAATCCGTTTTTCTTGCGGTTTTTCTTTTTCTCGCTCGTAAGCTGACGGTTTTGTTCGAGCATATTTTCTATCTTGGGCATATACAGCTCTCCGAGCTTCAACGCATATCCGAGAGCTTTGTCGGGATTATTAGTATGGACGTGAACCTTAACGGTTTCGAGATCTCCCACTACCAACACGCAGTCTCCTATCGTCTTCAACTGGTCGCGAAGCTTATCTATATCGGCGGTAGTCGCGTGTTTTTTGAGATTAATTATAAAAAACTCCGTACAGTACGCAAATTTGATATTCTCGAAATCGTGAACGTCGTTATCAAAGGAAACTATCTTTGTTTCTGTAGCCGTAGCTACCTGTAACGGCTCTACGGGCTGCATTTCTATTCCTGCAAGACTATTGTACATTCCGATGAGAATATACATAAGCCCCTGTCCGCCGCTGTCCACTACGCCCGCTTTTGCCAATATAGGCAACAGCTTCGGCGTCTCCTGCAACGCTTCTTCTCCCTTTTTCAATATCTTCTGGAAAAACACTTCAAAATCGGAATTCCTTGCGGAAATTTTTACGGCGTACTCGCCGATGACTCTTATTACCGTAAGGATAGTGCCTTCTTTGGGCTCTTCGACTATCTTATACGCGCGATTTGCGCCGTTGAGGAGAGCTTTTGCAAACACTTTTGTATTGACGGCGTTCGCTTCCGCCAATACTTCGCTCATTCCTTTGAAAATCTGACTTAAAATTACTCCGCTGTTTCCTCTTCCTCCCCTAAGGGCGCCTCTCGTCAGAGCGGCGGAAAAATCCTTTATCGTCTGCGGATTCTGCGTTTCTATCTCTTTTACCGTGGAATTCATCGTCGCGCCCATATTAGTCCCCGTATCGCCGTCAGGCACGGGAAATACGTTCAGGCTGTCCACGTATTCTTTATTTAACGCAAGGTTATGACGACCGCCCTTAACCATTGCGATAAGTTGCGTATTATCGATTAAATTCATTATTCCTCTCAGTATCTACAGCTTCAATCCCAACACGTGCACCTCTACGGACTTAACGCGCATTCCGGTAAACGATTCTACGTTGTAACAGACGGCGGATTTTAACGATTCTACCACCGATTCTACGTTTACCCCGTCGGCGATCAGAACGAAAAGCTCTATGAAAATACGATTGTCCATAGTCACTAATTTTACGCCTTTTGCCAACGGCTCTTTGCCGAAAAGCACAAGAACGTTATCGCTCAGACGGCGCGAAACCAATTCCGCCACTCCGGGTACTTCTTTTGCAATTTTTGCAACGACCATAGCCACAGCGTCGTCAGCTATGGTAATATCTCCGTAAATGTTGGTCGTATGCAATGCCATATTTTCTCTCTCCGATATCCGTACGGATCAAAGCGTATCGTTTTTAATCGTAAACAGAACGCAAACTACGCTCTATTACTAAATAATAATATTATAATTCAAAAAAAAACGCAAGTAGTTTCAAAAAAAAGTAATAAAACATTTGCCAAAGTAAAAATTTAATTGTATAATTGTTAAGTCTTATTCAGGAGGTGTGCCATGAGCAGAGTATGTAGTATATGCGGCAAAGGTAAAATGAGCGGAAATAAAGTCAGCCACAGCAACAGAAAGACCAGAAGAAGCTGGGGTGCAAACGTTCACAAAGTTAAAGTTGTGGACGCCAACGGCGCTACCACAAGTCAATATATCTGCACCCGTTGCTTGAGAAACGCTAAAAAAGAAGCGTAATCATATTTTTTCGGAATGCGAAGAAACTGTCCTGCGGACAGTTTCTTTTTATGCAAAAATAAAGTCCGTCTGCCGACGGACTTTATTTTTATATATAACGTTTTATTTGTTTGCCTGCTTTGCTCTGTAATCCTTTATAGCCTCCGCTATCGCCTCTTCGGCAAGCACCGAGCAATGAATCTTCTGCGGAGGAAGCCCTTCGAGTTTTTCCACCACGTCGGAATTTTTTACGTTCAACGCTTCGTCGAGCGTCTTACCCTTTATCATGTTGCATGCGGTTTCCGAGCTTGCTATTGCCGCGGCGCAACCGAACGTTTTGAATTTAGCGTCCACTATGACGTCGTTTTCTATTTTCAAAAACACCTGCATTATATCGCCGCAACTCGCATTGCCTACCGTGCCTACTCCGCTTGCGTTTTCTATTTCTCCTACGTTTTGCGGATTTGCAAACGTAGCTAATACCTTGGCGTTATACATATTTTTCTTCTCCTTTTATCTCTTTGAAAAGGGGAGACCACGAACGCAGTCTTGCCACCGTTTCTTTTAATTTTTCTATGGTATAATCTATCTCTTCTCTCGTCGTGTCTTTGCCGAGACTGAAGCGAATCGAGCTGTGAGCTTCCTCCATTTTTGCTCCGAGGGCAAGTATAACGTACGACGGTTCGAGACTGCCCGAGCTGCAAGCGGAACCCGAGCTTACGGCAATCCCTTGCAAATCGAGATTCATAAGTATGCTTTCTCCCTCTATAAAATCGAAGCTGAAGTTTGCGTTATTGACCAAACGGTGTTCCCGTCCGCCGTTTAACCTGCAATACGGTATTTCCTTCTCAACGCGTTCGATAAAATAATCTCGCAGACTTTTCATCGCGGCGTTGTTTTTTTCCATATCTCGCAAGCTTATTTCCAAAGCCTTCGCCGTGCCTATTATGCCGGGAGTATTCGTCGTGCCTGCTCGCATACCGCTTTCCTGATGTCCGCCCACGATAAGCTTGTCGACGCGGACGCCTTTTCTTATATACAACACGCCCATTCCCTTCGGTCCGTGAAACTTATGCGCCGAAAGGCTGAGCATATCTATATTCATCGCCTTAACGTCTATTTTTATCGATCCAGCCGCCTGAACGGCGTCGGTATGGAAAAGTATTCCTTCCTCTCTGCAAAACGCTCCTATTTCCGCGATAGGCTGAATCGCTCCCATCTCGTTGTTGGCGAACATAACGGTTACGAGAACGGTATCGTCCCGCACCGCTTTTTTTATGTCGTCGAGACTGACTCTGCCGTCCTTATCAACCTTGACGTACGTTATTTCAAACCCTTCCTTTGCGAGCTTGCGACAGGTTTCCATGATCGCAGGATGCTCGATAACCGTGGTGACGATATGCTTACCCTCTCGTTTGTAAGCGTTTGCCGTACCGGTAAGAGCCCAGTTGTCGCTTTCCGTACCGCCCGACGTAAAAAATATCTCGTCTCGTCTTGCGTTGAGACAGTCGGCTATCGTCTGCCTTGCCTCGTCCACAGCCGCGAGAGCTTCTCTGCCGAAAGCGTGCAGCGACGAAGCGTTGCCGTATGTTTCGGCAAAATAAGGCGTCATCGCCTCGAGCACTTCTTTGTCGAGAGCCGTCGTTGCCGAATTATCCAAATATACACGCATTGTAACCTCTTTACAATATCAATTAAACGATTGTTTAATTGAATTTCCGAATATAATTATAGATATTTTATACGGAAAAATCAACTAAATACCCAAACTATTTTTAACGAATTGTTTAAGCTCCTCTTCCGACTTATATCCGCTGAACGAATCTGCGATTTTCCCGTCGGAGAAAGTAACCACATACGGAATAAACTGTATCCTCATTTCTTCGGCAAGCTCGGGATTTTCGTCGACGTTTACTTTCAGAATTTCCACTCCGTTAAGATTGAGTTCTTTTTCTATATCCGTAAGAATCGGCGCAATCATTTTGCACGGTCCGCACCAATCCGCATAAAAATCCACAAGATATTTTCCGCTCGTAATAATTTTTTTGAATTCTTCCTGATTTACTTTTCTCATTTTTACCTCCGTATTTTGATTATTGACGGAAAAATTTCGTTAAGTCCGAAATCTTTACTTCCGTCGTCGTTTTTTCAAACATATCCTTTACCGTAACGATTCCGTTTTTTATTTCGTCTTCTCCGAGAACGCAAACGTATTTGTATTTCATCTTGTCCGCGTACTTCATCTGCGCTTTCAGGCTTTTATCCATGAGGTCGCAGTCCGCGCTCACTCCCTCGCGACGCAGTTGGGTGACTATTTTCATAGCGTAGGCTTGCGCTTCTTGCCCGAGAGAAGCTACGTATAATAAAGACCTTTCCTCTTCTCCTTGATAAGCGCCTCCGTTTTCCATTACCATAAGGAGCCTTTCCAGCCCCATTCCGAAGCCG
>JBJFAO010000009.1:0-4388 GCA_051887955.1 Christensenellales bacterium | reverse complement strand
GCAGTTTGGTAGCGCGCTTGAATGGGGTTCAAGAGGCCGGAAGTTCAAATCTTCTTACCCAGACCAGAAAAACGACCGTTATAGACGGTCGTTTTCGCTTTTTGCCGACAGCGTACAATTATTGCTATTTATGAATGGTTGCAGTCCACGGAAACGATTGACAACGGGTTTTTCACTTTGATAAAATAGTTTAGTCATTTGACAAACTATGGAGGATATATGAACGTAAGACCCGAAACTATGAAAAGAATTAATAACGCCGAGCTTGCGCAGGCGTTTATCGACGAACAGGTAACCGCTATTCGCAATCAGGTAGGCGATAAAAAAGTGCTGTTGGCGTTGTCCGGCGGAGTAGATTCTTCCGTCGTCGCTGCATTGCTTATAAAAGCCATAGGCAAAAACCTTGTTTGCGTGCACGTTAATCACGGTTTGCTGCGCAAAGGAGAGCCGGAACAAGTCGTTGAGGTGTTCCGCAATCAGATGGACGCCAATCTTATTTACGTGGACGCGACGGAGCGTTTCCTCAACAAGCTCGCCGGAGTATCCGATCCCGAAACCAAGCGCAAAATAATAGGAGCCGAATTTATAAGAGTATTCGAAGAAGAGGCGCGCGAACTCAAAGATATCGAATTTTTAGCGCAAGGGACTATTTATCCCGATATTTTAGAGAGCAAGGGCGTTAAGGCGCATCACAACGTAGGCGGCTTGCCCGAAGATCTGAAATTCAGCCTCGTAGAGCCGGTAAAGCTCTTGTTCAAAGACGAGGTCAGAGTGGTCGGCAAAACCCTCGGTTTGCCCGATAATATGGTATTCCGTCAGCCTTTCCCCGGTCCGGGATTGGGCGTTCGTTGTACCGGAGCGATAACGCGCGATCGTCTCGAGGCGGTGAGAGAATCCGACGCGATTTTGCGCGAAGAGTTTGCAAAGGCAGGACTTGCCGGTAAGGTGTGGCAGTATTTTACGGTTGTGCCCGATCTTAAATCCGTGGGCGTTTCCGTAGAGGGTGAAAGGACGTTCGGTTATCCCGTAATTATCCGCGCGGTAAATACCGTCGACGCCATGACCGCCACTGTAGAGGACGTTCCGTATTCTCTGTTGCATACGATAACCGGCAGAATAGTCAAAGAAGTGAAAGGCGTAAACAGAGTTCTGTTCGACCTCACTCCGAAGCCTACCGGCACTATCGAATGGGAATAAAAGCTTGTTTTTATAAATTACGCCCCTTTCCGTATTAGGTCAGGGGCGTTTTTATAATATGTTTTTATGGATTGGCATAATTGTTGACTTAATTTTTTTATTAGATTTATAATTAAATTATATCAATAATTTTGATTGGAGAAATAGGATTTACGATGGAATTTATATTGAGAAAGTGGAATTACGACGACGTAGAATCGTTGGCCGTAGCGGCAAACAATAAAAATATAGCCAAGAAGCTCAGAAATATATTTCCTTATCCGTATACCGTCGAAGACGCAAAAACGTACGTGTCTCAATGTATCCGTCGGGATGGCGAAAGATGTATTCTGAGAGCTATAGAAATCGACGGGAAAGCGGCGGGAAGCATAGGATTGTTTTTGCAAAACGACGTGTACGAAAAATCGGCGGAGCTCGGGTATTGGCTTTCGGAGGAATATTGGGGCAAAGGTGTTATGACTCGCGCCGTAGAAGAAATTTGCAAAGAAGGTTTCGATAAATTCGATATCGTCAGGATATACGCCGAACCGTTTGAAAACAACGTCGGATCGAGGAAAGTATTGGAAAAAGCGGGATTCGTTTACGAAGGAACGATGCGTAACGGAGTATGTAAAAACGGCGAGGTGTTTTCATATTGCGTCTATTCCGTTTTAAGGGGAGAAATACAGTAATAACTGCGTCGAACGGAGTGCAGTAAGCGCTCTTGACGGATAGTTTTACAAAATACGCTATTTACAAACGACCGATTTGAAATTATAATTATAAAATAAAGGGATACGGAGCGGTATTTTGAAGCAGGAAAAAGCGCATAAAATAAAACTTGTAAAGATATTGGAAATACTCAGACAGGATTCGGACGAGGAGAATTATATCGCGTCTACAGAAATTATCGCGAAGCTCGCTTCTCAGGGGATAGACTGCGACAGACGGACTTTATATAACGATATCGACGTCCTGAACGAGTACGGGTATGAGGTCTTGTGCGATAAACAACCGGGCAAACCCAATCGATATTGTATAGCGGACAGAAGCTTCGACGTGCCGGAATTGAGAATACTTATGGACGCCGTTCAGGCAGCGAGTTTCGTCACTCCCAAAAAAACGGAGGTGTTTATCGATAAAATAGCCGCTCTCGGAGGCAGTCACCGCGCCGAATTGTTAAAAAACAATATAATAAAATTCAATACGACGAAACACACCAACGAGCAGATTTTTTATTCGATAGACGAAATCGAGAGAGCTATTATCGAGGGAAAGAAGGTATCGTTTTTTTATTTTGATTACAATGCAAAAAAGGAAAAAATCTTTCGTAAGGATAAAAAACGGTATTTAGTCAATCCGTACGCTACCGTTTTTAGCAGCGACAATTATTATCTTGTCAGTTACAACGAAAAGTATCGGAACATGGCTCATTACAGAATAGACCGTATGGCAAACGTGAAAGTAGAAGAGGAAGACAGAAAGCTTCCCGACGACATAAGCGATTTCGATTTGACGAAGCACAACAAAGAAGTGTTCAGCATGTTTGTGGGAAACCCTCAAAGAGTGACCATAGTTTTTGACAACGAGCTTATAGACCCGGTTATGGATAAGTTCGGGGAGGACGTGCACATAGCCGACCTTAACGACGGCAGGGCGGAGCTGAAAACCGACGTACAGGTGAGCGACAGGTTTATAGCGTGGGTATGTTCCTTCGGAAATAAAATGCGCGTAACGTCTCCCGAGTACGTTGCGGAACAGATAAAAGATTATTTACTATCAGTTTACCGTTTGTACGAATAATATTTTTGCAAACGTTTGACAGAAATTTTTTACGATAATATAATCAAGACATAAAACTTAATAAATATATTTCTTTGGGCAGGAGCAATTCCGACCGGAGGTAATGCCGTTTTTATACGGACGAGTCCTACAGCCCCGGCAGTCGATGCGGTGAGATTCCGCAACCGCCAGTAAAGTCTGAACGGGAGAGAAATACGCGTGCGTTTTGCATGCGCTTTTGTCCTTAGAAACGTATTGAGGAGAGGCGCATGAAAAAGTATTTTTCCACTAAAAACATTGTTACTATAGCTATTTTTATAGCTTTGACTACGGCGGCGACAATCGTAGTAAAAATCCCTATGCTTGCAACGGAAGGGTATGTAAACGTAGGGGATACGGTAGTTATGTTTTCCGCCGTGCTGTTCGGACCCGTTCCCGGTTTTCTGATAGGAGGAATAGGTAGCTGTCTGGCGGATCTTATATCCGGATATCCGCATTGGATTTTGCCTACGTTTATAATAAAAGGCGTCGAGGGATTTTTGGTTGGTATTTTGTTTTTGCTGTTCAAAAAGACTCGCATAAACAGATATGTTTCGTCGGTAATCGTATCGGTAATCGGCGGCGGCGTTATGGTGGCGGGATATTTTGTCGCATCCTGGATAATGAAGGGAAGCGCCGCGGTGGCGTTTACGAGCGTACCCGGGAATTGTATGCAGTGGCTTTTCAGCGTTATTCTGTCCACTCTTTTGATAGTCGCGGTAGAAAAGACGGGAATACTTAGAAAGACAAAAATAGAGAACAATTTTTCCATACCGAAACCTGCGGTAAAATCCGCGGAAAGCAGCGTCGAAGAAACAAAGCCGGAACAAAACGATACCACGAGGGACGGCGCGGAATAATTTTTTAATCAACACGCTAAATTTTGTTGACAAACGCGATAACATTGATTATAATTGAGGAGTTTCAAAAATGCTCTTTGAAAACCTTATGCGGGTGTAGTTCAATGGTAGAATCCCAGCCTTCCAAGCTGGTCGCGTGGGTCCGATTCCCATCACCCGCTCCAGAACTTTTTCAAGTTCTTACAAATGATAAAAGGTTGATATAACGAAGGGAGTTAACCAGCGCTTAGCGGTTAATTTCCTTTAGACAACCTGATGCTCCTTGCTAATTAAACGGTGAATGTGATTGCTACGGACCAGTAGCTCAGCAGGATAGAGCAACGGCCTTCTAAGCCGTAGGTCGAGGGTTCGAATCCCCCCTGGTTCGCCATATGGTGGGTATAGCGCAGTTGGTTAGCGCGCCAGATTGTGGCTCTGGAGGTCGTGGGTTCGACTCCCACTACTCACCCCATTACAATAATCACGTTTGACGTGCATTGGGGTGTCGCCAAGCGGTAAGGCACGGGACTTTGACTCCCGCATTCGTAGGTT
>JBJFAO010000008.1:0-4444 GCA_051887955.1 Christensenellales bacterium | reverse complement strand
ATTATAGTTATTGTACCTGTCGGGATCCTTATTATAATAAGCCTCGTAACCGTCGTTTTCTATGGCGACGGTCAAAGTCTCGTCAACCCAGTAAAAGCCGTCCTTCAGGACCACGTCTTTCAGGATTTTCCCCTCCCGATAATAGCCGCCTTCTACCGTGTTGTTATTTCCGTAATAGATTTCGCTGTAATTGCCTTTTTCCACGTTTATAAATATTTTTACGGCAAAATCGTTATAGTTTTTACTATCTATATTGAAATAACCGTCGAATTCGTAGCGGTCTGTCCTATCCAACGCCTCGGCTCTGTTTTCCTCGCTCATACGATAACCGCCCGGAACAACCGAATTGTCAAAAGCCTTTCCTGCGGTCAGATTTTCCGAATAATTACAGTAAAGCGTAAGGTTTTCTATTCCGCTATAGTCTGCCTTTTTAATATCGATCTGAACGCCTGTTAAATAGTCTTCGTAATTTTCACCGTCGGGATTGTAATATGCGTCATACCGGTTTAGTCCGGCTTCAGGTCGTATAGAAGAGTCTCTCCACCGCCATCCTTCGGCGTTAAACCTATAATCGGCAAGAGTCTTGTTCTCGTCGAAAACATAATCTCCCTGCATCGTCGGATACGTCTTCGCCACTCCCTCCGCTTTTTGCAATACGAGGCTTATTTTTAATGAAAATTCGTAATAATTGTCTTCGTCCGCACAGTATTTGGCATTGTATTCAGTTTTCGATACGGTGGGAACATCGTCTTCGTCCTCCCAATAAAAATAAGAATCGAGAGTATAATTTCCCAAAGTCTTATTCTTGTCATACGTTCCGCTCAATACTCTGTGAGTAACGCCGGAATAATTTATTTTTGATATATCAACGGTAATTTCGGAACTAATCGATTTCTTGCTTTGCTCCCCGTCTCCGACTTCGACCGTCAGCCTGTATTTTCCGCTGTCGCTATGGTTTTGTACCGACAGATTTTCCGACCGACTGTACTCAATCCAGCCGTTGACCTTTTCGTCGAATTTTTCCCACAGATATTCGTATGACAGACCGTCTGTTTTATTTACTTCGGCAGATAAGGTCTTAGCTATTCCGTCGTACGGACAGGATAAGTTTTGCATTTCGCCAATAACGGGTGCGACCAGAGTGAGCTTCGCCGTCAACGTCATTTCGCCCATAACCTTAAATTCCGTTCCCGTATTGCTGCCGTCGCTCCAATATTCTACGGCGTATCCGTCCGGCGCCGGCATATAGCAATCGTCTTCTTCTTTCAAAAGGTCGATAGTATCTTTGTACACTCGATAGAAGCTGTTCGTTGTCCCTCCCATAACTACCGTTATTTCGTACAGATTGCTCAAATCGGGAGTTATCGTCTCACCCTCGGAAAACGACAATAAATCGGGATTTTGCCCTTTCATCGGATCGTTATTCCAGGATGACAGATAATAGCCTTCCACGTCGTCCCCTTCAAACTTAAGTTTTCCGTTGTTTACGGTCAATTCTCCGTCGTCGGAATACAAGATTATTCTTCCGTTCGTCACCTGCCGCAGCTTTCTTCCCTTGACGTAAACGTACCCGCCGTCTCCCGCGACGCTCGTTTTGGAAAGAATAATCTCCCCTTTTACGGTGCCGTCTAAAAATTTGATTTCTCCCTCGCCGCTGCCGGTTTCGAACGAAACCGCTATCTTTTCCTCCGAATTTCCTATCGTCGTTCCTGTCAATTCGACCTTAGCTTTGTTGCACACCTGTAACGCTACGCCTGCGTCGCTCCACCTGCTATTTATCTTCCCCGTTTTTATCGTGCCGCCGCTTAGCTTCGCCGTTCCGCCTTGCAAATACGCGGCGATTTCTCCGGTAATATTTCCGCCCGACATTTCTATTCTTCCGTTATTGCGCTGATAATACGCAATACCGGTAGTGTCGTCGGTATTTTCGGAAACGATTGAGCCGCCCGTCATTAGGACAGTGCCACCGTCGTTCAGAACCGTAGCCACATTCTGCAATCCTACCTCTCCGTTTACGGTAAAAACCCCGGACGTTTCCAGCGTTGCGCCGGAATTCAACTTTATTATATTAGCGTGTCTCGAATAAAACTCTCCGCCTGAATTGCGCAACGTACCGCTTTTGACGGTAATAAACGAAGTATCGTTTGCTCCGGTATAAGTAACGCTCCCGTTAAATACGAATATTCTCGAATAATCAAGAGTAATTTGGTTGTACGTTTCGACGTTTTCAAATACGATTAAGGGATTTTTTCCATCTTCTTTAAGATTATCATTAATTTCGTCAAATATCGATTGCAGGTCAGCGGCTCTTTTTTTGTTTTCGTCGTTGTTGCCGTAAAACAAGCCTTCTTCGGTCTGCGTTATTTTTATGGTTCCGTAGTCTATCGTTTCTTCCGCATACGCGATTTGAGCCGAGCTCACGCCGAGTATAGCCATAAACAATACCGAAACGCAGATTAATATTAAGTTGACGATCCTATTCTTACACATCTTGTCTGTATGCCGTTACCGCGCTTCCGGCAGTAGTCATAAATATATTGTACGTCGTACCGGAACCGGTATAAATTCGGTATCCGTTTTCTTCATAATTTCCATAGAACGAATCTACGTATATCAACGAGCCCAACGAGGAAGGAATATAGATGTCCGCGCCGAGTCTGAAATTCAACCATCCGTACATCGACATTAACGCCAACTGCCTGTAGGAAGTAATAACAACCGCTCCGTCAATCGGAGCCGCTCCGTCGGGCAAAAGGGTATACGAGCGCATCATATCTCTTACCGCGCAAACGAACGCCCTGTTGCAAAGAGTACCGTTTGCCGCGCTTTCAAAATCGGAATACGTATAGCCCGTACCCTGATTGGTTCCGTTGTCTATTATTCCGGTGTTTCCGTCGGTAACGAACGTGCCGTTTTTGAGGTAAACGTTGTTTGCGGAATTCTCCGCAAGGATACTTCCCGCTATACCGCCGACGTTGGCTGTCGTCGCTTTATATTTGCCGTCGACAAACGCCACGCTGTCGGTCACTCCCCTGCCGGCAATTACGTCTTCCGAATACTGTCCGACGATGCCGCCGCCGTATACCGCGTTTGCCTGCGCGTCGATATACCCGACGGCGCCGCATCCCGTTATCACGGAATCTATGGCTTTTCCCGCGAGCATTCCGACGTAAAGCGTACCGTAAGCTTCCTCGGTTTCCTTAACCGAAACGGTGCCGGATACGAGTACGTTGCTTATCGTCGTATTCTCCGCAAGTCCCGTCAACGCTCCCGCGAAAAGAACGTTGCTTATCGCGATATTGACGCGCAATATCGACAAATCGGAAATAGCGGCGTCTTTCGTCCTGCCGAATATACCTACGTAGTCGACGTTTTGTGCGGAAATAACGAAATCGCTTATAGAATATCCGCCGCCGTCGTAAACGCTCTCGAACGTCCAACTTATATTTCCGTTCAATACGTAATATTCTCCGTCGGAAAGTCCGCTTATATCGTTGGTCTGGACGTATTTGGGAATTCCGCCTATGCCCAAGTTGACGTACGTGGTTTTCATACCGATATAGTCGCTGCGCATATTCGCGATATCCTCTATGGAAGAAACGTTGAATTCGCAGTTTTCCACGTCTCTTACCGACAAGAACGTCAGCTGCAAAATCGGGTTGTCGCCCAGATTGTAGTTGCCGCCGCATTCTCCGAGTTCGGCAGTAAGGTATTTGTTCGTGTTGCTGTCTTCCGTTTCGTTGGCGGTAATGTTTATATACTCGACGAACGTCGCCGATTTCCAGACGGAGTTGTTTATCTTGTCGTCGATATTAACGATATCTCCGCTTATCGACGAAGCGACTCCGTCCGCTACGAGCAAATCGCCCAAAGCCGTAATTTTGGCGCGAAGCTGCTCTTCCTCGGTCATTTCGTCATATCCCGCGATTCCCCATTCCATATCGGTAAGATCGCACGCGGCGAGATTTACGGAAGCGCCCACGTCTACTCTCTCGTCGTTAAAGCTCTGTAGGAGATTGGAATAGGTGACGTCGAGCCTTCTCTTAGCAATCGTATACTGTCTGCCCTGCGCAATGACGCTCGTCTTTAAGAGATTGCCGTCTCCGTCACGACCGATAACGTCGCCGCTCTCGTCGAGGAAGGCGTAGTTGTGCGCGCCGTCTCCGTCCACTATATCGAGATTCACCGCGAAATTGACGTCGTAAGAACCGGCATATACCGCCCCTCCGATATTGTAGGATACGATAAAGCGGTTGGTTACCGTGACGTATCCGCCGGTAAAATCGTGGTACAATTCGGAAATATTGCCCAACGAAATCGCGCCGATATCCGCCACCTGATATACTTCGTCGCTATAGGCTACCGTCTTTTCGTAGGTCATACCGTTATAAACGTGTCCTATGTTCTTGTCGATAGTCGCGCTTACTCTCAACGGCTCTATTAC
>JBJFAO010000007.1:0-4448 GCA_051887955.1 Christensenellales bacterium | reverse complement strand
CCTTTTTTATGAGCTTGCGGAACTCTTCCTCGTCGCCGAGCAAGAAATCGGTTTTCATATAATCGCCGGTATCGTAGCGATGATTGGAAGAACTCTCGAAGACGGGAGAAAGATATATGCTCGTCACCCCAAGCTCGGACAGATAATCCAGCTTTTCGGCTATCCCCGCAAAATTTCCGCCGTAAAAATCATTGGCTCTGAACACGCCGTCGGGATCGGCTACCGTGACGTCCTCGTTCCATTTTTTCAACACGCCGAAACGGGGCTTCTTGTCCTCTCCGACCTTAAAAAATCTGTCGCAAAACAGGTGATATATCACCCCTCCCTTAAAATCGTCCGGTGTGACATATCCGTTTTGATATACCGAAAGCTGCCATTCGGGCAACCATTCTCCCATTATCGCTTTACCGTCCGCACCTTTCCCCACATAACGCACGCTATCGTCGAAACCGTAAATCTCGAACCGATAATAGTACGTGCCCTCTCTTTCCGCGCAAAAATCCAGCTCGAAAACGGAATAGCCGTCGCACATCGAAGAAAAGCGCATATCGTACCGCGAGATATGGTCGTTGCGACGTAAAAAAAGAGCTACGCCCTTTGCGGCGTAATCCTCTCTTACGGGAAAGACGATATGCACCGTCCGACGCGCGTTTACCGCGCCGAACGGCGTTTTGTATCTGACGTCTCTCGAATTAAAAAGCAGGGGCTCGTTATACTTTTGTGAGGTTCCAGATGCGGGTTGCATACTCCTCCACGCTCCTGTCGGCGGCAAAGAAGCCTGCCTTCGCGATGTTTACGAGACTCATTCTGCCCCAACGATATTTGTCGAGGTATGCGTCGTTGAGTCTTTGTTGCGCTTCGCAGTAGGAAGAAAAATCGGCCAAACACATATACGGATCCGCCTGTCCTCCTCTGCCTATCGTCAAAGCGTCCGCGATTTCTCCGAACATAACTCCCCCTATACCGGTACGCATATTGTCTATTATGCGCTTAATTCTCTTATCGTTGGTATAATAGGTCGTCGGATGATAGCCTTCGGCGTAAAGTCTGGCGACTTCGTCGGCAAGGAGTCCGAATATAAATATGTTTTCGTCGCCCACGCTCTCGTGTATTTCGACGTTGGCTCCGTCCATAGTGCCCATAGTAACGGCGCCGTTTATCATAAATTTCATATTGCCCGTACCGCTCGCTTCCTTACCTGCTATGGAAATCTGTTCGCTCACTTCGCTCGCAGGCATAATCATCTCGGCAAGAGAAACGCGATAGTTTTCGAGGAAAACTATTTTTATCTTGCCTTTTATCGACTTATCGTTGTTAATAACGTCCGCCATTACGCAGATAAGACGAATTATCTGCTTTGCCATATAGTAGCTCGAAGCCGCTTTCGCGCCGAAAATAAACGTGCGAGGCACTATATCCAGATCTGGATTTTCCTTCAGGCGATAGTACAGGTCGAGTATATGCATGGCGTTGAGAAGCTGTCTTTTATATTCGTGCAGACGCTTTACCTGAACGTCGAATATGCTGTCGGGATCGACGATTACGCCGTTGGATTGTTTTATATATTCGGCAAGGCGTTCTTTGTTGGCTCTTTTTATTTTTGCCAGCTCGTCCGCCGCGCTTCTGTTGTTCTGCAACGGTAACAATTTTTCCAGCTCGGACGCATTTCTTATCCAACCGCTCCCTATATTGTCGGTAATAAATTCGGCAAGGCGCGGATTGGCTTCCGCCACCCACCGTCTGTGAGTAATACCGTTGGTCACGTTGGTGAATTTTTCCGGAGCGACTTTGTAATAATCCGCAAAAACGGTGTCCTTAAGTATATTGCTGTGCAATACGCTTACGCCGTTTATCGTGTGGCTTGCCGCAAGACAGAGGTTCGCCATCCTTATTATACCGTCGCTTACGATTGCGTTGGCGGCTATTTTGTCCCATTGATTGGGATAAGCCTTCCAAAGCTCGGCGCAATAACGCTGATTTATCTCGTTCACTATCTGGAATATACGGGGCAAAAGAGTCTTGAAAAGGTCCTGAGGCCAGGTTTCCAGAGCTTCCTGCATAACGGTGTGATTGGTATAAGAAACGGTTTCGGTAATGATTTTCCACGCGTCGTCCCAGCCGTAGCCGTAATCGTCGAGAAGTATTCTCATAAGCTCGGGAATACAAAGCGTCGGATGGGTGTCGTTGATATGAATCGCCACCTTGTCGGGCAGATTGTCGAGACTTTCGTTGTATTTGAGATGCTTTTTCAAAATGCTCTGAATGGACGCGCTCACGAAAAAGTATTGCTGCTTTAAGCGCAAAGATTTTCCTTCGTAGTGATTGTCGGCTGGATACAGAACTTTACTTATCGCTTCCGCCATCGCTTTCGCTTCTATCGCTTTGACGTATTCGCCGCGCGAAAAGAGATTCATGTCGAATCCCATAGGAGCTCGCGCGGACCACAGGCGCAACGTGTTAATAGCGTCGCTTCCGTAGCCGCTCACGTTCATATCGTAAGGTACGGCCACTATGGTGGTAGCGTTTTTCTGCTCCACTTTCAGTTTGCCGTCCTCCCAATGCTCCTCGAGCGTTCCGCCGAATTTAACCTCGAACGTATCCTCTTCTCTCGGATTGAGCCATACGTCGCCGTTGTTTAACCAATCGTCGGGCAACTCCATCTGCCACCCGTCCACTATTCTCTGTTTGAAGATACCGTAATCGTACCTTATAGAAAATCCGCCCGCGGCGTAACCGCAGGAGGTGAGGCTGTCCATATACGCTGCTGCAAGTCGTCCGAGACCGCCGTTTCCCAACCCTGCGTCGGGCTCTATTTCCATAAGGCGGTTGATATCGAAGCCCATTTCTTTGACGGTTTTCGTAGCTACGTCAAGTATGCCGCTGTTGTATAAATGGTTGCGCAAGGAACGTCCGAGAAGGAATTCCATGGACATATAGTATATTTGTTTAGTGCCCGTCTTGCGGACTTTTTTCTTGAACTCGACGCGTTTTTGCGTGAGCAAATCTTTAACGACGAGGCACAAAGCCCTATACATTATCTGTTCGCTCGCTTCCTCGTATTTTACGCCGAACATCTTTGCAAGCTTCAGCTCGATAAGCTCGCGAAGCTCTTTTTTCGTGATATTTATCATACCTTATCTCTTTCTCCTATGTAATATAATTTATACTGTTATAGCCGGAAAGGTGAATTGTATTCACCTCCCGACGCTTTTACGTTTTCGAAACGGAACAACTATGCGGAAATCTATTTCGTAATCTCGTTGTACAGCTTCACGTATTCCTTTGCGGAAGTCTTCCAGCCGTAATCTCCCGTCATGGCGTTGTTTACTACCGCCGACCACTTTTCCTTATCGTAATACGTTCCGACGGCTCTCCTTATCGCGTCGAGCATATCGTAAGCGTTGTAGGTTTTGAAGGTAAAGCCTCTGCCGGTGAGATCCGTGGGATTGAAAGCGGGAACGGTGTCTTTCAGACCTCCCGTTTCGCGCACTATGGGAACGGAACCGTAGCGCATGGCAATCATCTGACTGAGTCCGCACGGTTCGAATTTGCTCGGCATAAGGAACATATCGCTGCCTGCGTAAATCTTGCTCGCGATATCCTTGGAAAAGTTGATAATAACGGCAAGCTTATTGGCGTACCTTCTCGAGAGCTCGTTGAGCGCGGTCTCGTACTTCCAATCTCCCGTACCGAGAACGACCATCTGAATATCCATTGAAAGTATGTCTTCGATAACCTCCATAACGAGATCCATACCTTTCTGATTGGTCAATCTGGTAACCATTCCTATAACCGGTTTTTCGCATACGGGAAGATTGACAAGCTCCTGCAAGCCCTTCTTGTTCACCGCCTTTTTCGCGACGCTCTTTGCCGAATACCTTGCAAACAACGCCTCGTCCTTTAACGGATTGTACATATCCACGTCGATACCGTTCAATATTCCCCTTATTTTGTAGCGACGTTTGGAAAGTATGTCTTCCAATCCGTAAGCAAAATAAGGATTGAGTATTTCCTCGGCATAGGTGCGACTCACGGTGGTGACGGCGTGGCTCGCTTCTATTCCGCCCTTAAGCATATTCGCGCTGTGGGCGTATTCCACGACGGAAGAGTGCGAAGCGGGCAGTCCGAATACTTCGGAAATGCAGCTTTTATCCATCGACCCCTGAAATTCTATATTGTGAATGGTAATTACCGTCCTTATATTGGCGTATCTTTCGTCTCCTCTGTAAAAAGCGTCGAGATACACGGGGACGAGTCCCGTCTGCCAATCGTTGCAATGTATTACGTCGGGAACGAAATCTATAAGGGGTATTACGTCGAGAACGGCCTTGGAAAAGAACGCGAATCTTTCTCCGTCGTCGTAGTGCCCGTATATGCCGAATCTTTTGAAATAATATTCGTTGTCTATAAAGTAATACTTCACTCCCTCGTATTCGTAGAAAAATACT
>JBJFAO010000006.1:0-22431 GCA_051887955.1 Christensenellales bacterium | reverse complement strand
CTCGGCAACATAAGCGGAAAAATCGCGTTGGTAAAGCGCGGAGACATAACTTTCGAAGAGAAGGCCATGAACGCCAAAAACGCGGGAGCGATAGCCTGTATAATTTACAATAATATAGACGGCGACATTCTTATGTCGATGGGCAAGACCGAACACATACCCACCGTGTCGATAAGCAGAACGGACGGCGCGCAGCTTGCCAAAGTCAAAAGCGGAAAAATGGCTTTCCATTTCACCGAATACATGGCGGGTCCGTTTATGTCCGACTTTTCCAGCTGGGGACCGACGGCGGATCTGAAATTAAAACCGGAAATCACCGCGCACGGCGGCAACATACTTTCGGCGGTACCCAACGGTCGGTACGACGAGCTGTCGGGCACGTCTATGGCTACCCCGAACCTATGCGGTATTATGATACTTATCCGTTCTTATCTCAAGGACAAGTATCCGTCGTACACCTGGTCGGAAATAAATTCTTTGGCAAATCAGCTTCTTATGTCTACGGCGACTATTATCCGCAACGAAGAAGGCAATCCCTATTCTCCCCGTAAACAGGGAGCGGGGCTTGCGAGCATGCGCAACGTCGTATCCGCCGAAGCCTATCTTTCGGTGGACGGAAGCGACAGACCTAAGCTGGAGCTCGGCGACGACAAGAACAGAACGGGCGTATACGATATGCAGTTCAACGTCGTCAATTTCTCCGACAGAGAATTGACTTACAGGTTCGATTTCGTGGGAATGACGGAAACGGTATCCGCTTCCGACGAGACGTTCGTGGCGGAAACTCCGTACATACTTTCGGGGAATACCGTTTTGGAGGTAAACGGCGCATATTCGGACGGGACGATTACCGTGGGAGCGGGACAGACCGCGACGCTGAAGGTTACGTATACGTTAAGCAACGCCGACAAACAGTACATAGAGGAGAGATTCCCCTACGGAATGTACGTAGAGGGCTTTGCAAAGCTTTTGCCAACCTACGATGACGGCGTTCAGCTCAACATTCCGTTCCTCGCGTTTTACGGAGACTGGACGGAAGCGCCTCTTTTCGACAAGACCTATTACGAGGTGGAGGAGGAAGCGCACAACAACGCCATCGACGACGAGGATAAGCTCAAAGCGGATTATTACGCGACTACGCCTTACGGTTCGTATTACTACAACTATATTATTCCGCTCGGAACCTATCTGTACGATATAGATCCCGAAAAATACGACGCGATACCGGCGAGCCGCGAGCATATAGCCATATCCAATTTCCTCGGAACCATCGACGGCATCGGCTCGGTTTACGCGGGATTGCTCCGCAACGCGAAGACTATGACGTTTACCATTACCGACAAGGTAACGGGAGAGGTGGTATTCGAAACCGTCGACTACAACGCCACCAAGGCGCACTCGTACGGAGGCTCGCCCATACCTTATTACGACCTCGACAAGATAAGCGCGTATAAGACGGGACTGGTCAACAACCGCGAATACGAATTCAAAATGGTCGGAAAGCTCGATTACGGCGACGGCGGACTGGAAACGAATATGCGCAACGCTTTCTCGTTCGATTTCTTTATGGACAACGAAGCCCCCGTGCTTAAGGAAGTCAGCTACGAAAAAATATATGACAAATCCTTGAAGAAGGACAGGTTTTATCTGACTATGACAATTTACGACAACCATTACGTTCAGTCGATAACGCCTATAGTGTTCACGTCCTCTTCCAGCTATACTCTCCTTACCAAGACGCCCATACCCGTGTACAGCGAAAGGGGTACGGACAATACGGTGAGATTTGAAATCACGGATTTTCTCGACGACGCCTTTAACGACGGGTTGATTACGAGCGGTCTTGCGTTTTCTATAGACGATTACGCCCTCAACTCGAACATATACGTTTGTCAGCTGCCCGGAACGGACGGCGAATTCAAATTTACCAAAAACGGCGAAACGGACGGCACCGATTTAATCATACTTTCCGTCAACGAAGGGGACGTAGTGGACCTTACCCGATATCTTGCCACTACCGACGAAAGCCTTGACGCGGACAAGGATTATCTCAACCATCTCGCGTGGAGCTCTTCCAACGAAAAAGTGGTTAAGGTCAATCGCGGTAGCATTGTGGCGATGAAGGAAGGGCGCGCCACCGTTTCGGTAAAGGAGCAGATGGATCTCCGTCAGGCTGTCATAATTATAAACGTCAAGCCGAAGGATTCCGCCAATGCCGCGGATACGCCCGCCGACGACGACGTCGACGGAGCAAGGATAAAGGAAGCGAGGTTTACCTATTTCGATACGCTGTTTGCCTATTCGAGAGCGGCGCAGACGAGCGAAATACATTCTACCGGCTCCCGAGTGTTTATCAACAGCCTTTCGGGTATTAATTTTTATCCCGGAGAAAAGATAAAGCTGTCTTACGAGATGAAACCCTGGTACGTTACCGACAAGTACGACGTAACGTTCAAGTCTACCAATCCGGCGGTAGCGACGGTGGACGAGGAGGGCGTCGTGACGGGACTCAAAGAGGGCAGCACTACCATATCTCTTTCCATCGCGGGCTCCAATATAGTGCCCACGGTAAGAGTCACCATAAAAAATCCTTTCGTCATAGAGAACAGAACGCTCATAGCCTATAAAGGGCTTGGAGGAAACGTCGTCATACCCGACGACGAGGGTATTCTTTACGTGGGAGCGTTTGCGTTCTGTCTTTACGATACCGACTACTCTATAGAGGTGTCGGAGGAAGATTACGACAAAAACAAAATACCCGCGAGCAACACTACCGTTACGAGCGTGGTGATTCCCGACGGCGTTCAGGAAATACAGAAATACGCTTTCTACAACTGCACCGGATTGCGCGAGGTGGCTATCCCCAACGACGTAAAGTTTATAAGGGATTACGCTTTCTATAACTGCGCGAAGCTGGAAAGAGTGGTTTATAACGGAGAGCTCGTCACCGATCCCGCCGCGAAAACCTACGCCGACAGGTACGTTTATTCCGACGGTAAATTTACCTTCAAATCGGGTTCGGCTCCGACGAGCCTTACCGGAACCAAAGCGGAAGTGATAGGACAAAACGCGTTTGCTAAGTGCGTCAGCCTCGACAATTTCGATTTCAGCAACGTGTACGCTATCGGAATGAGAGCGTTCGACGGTTGCACTTCCCTTTCGTATGCCGACCTCACCGCGTTAAGAAACGCCGAGAAAGAGGTGTTCAGGGGATGCTCTTCGCTGGAAAGGGCGGTTTTGGACGAGGATACGAAATTGTCGTACGCGATGTTTGTCAGAAGCGGACTTAAGTCGGTGGACGTCTATAATATCGACGTCGACCTCCCGGCGTATATCTTTGCTCAGTGTCCGTCTTTGACGGAAATAAATATCCGCAACGGATTGGTTTCCGTCGGTAAAGGCGCATTCAGCGAGTGCGACAGCCTCGTTTCGGTCAATTTCGAGAAAGGCGTAGGGACTATAGGCGAACTCGCGTTCTACAACTCCAAAAATCTCGCTTCGGTAAAATTGCCCGAAGGACGGGTTAAGGTGGAAATCAACGCCTTCCGCGGCTGCGAAGGTCTGACCGTTCTCGAATTCGGCGAAACCACCGAAATCGTAGGAATAACGGGAGCCTTGTTCAAGGAGTCGGGAATAACGCGCTTTGTCGTGGACGCCGGAAATCCGTATTATAAGGCGGAAGGCGGATTGCTCCTCTCTGCTAACGGCAAGAAGATAGTGTTTGCCGGCGCGGGAAACGAATACGGCGCGTATACCGTAGACGCCAAGTACGACGAAATCGGCGATAGCGCGTTTGCCGGAACGGATATAACCGAGCTTACTATTATAAATAAGGATATAAAGATAGGAAGCTACGCTTTTGCGGAATGTTCCGCTCTTACCAAGGTGATTTTCCCCGCCGAAGCGGGATTGTTGTCGGTAGGGGAAAGCGCGTTTAACGGGGACATAGCTCTCGTTACCGTCGAAAACCTCGGTTACGTCACCTCGGTAGGACAGCTTGCCTTTGCCGGAACGGGAATAACGGAAGCTACCGTCGCGGAAAACGCGGTATACGGCAACGGCGCATTTATGGCGTCCGCCCTCGAAACGGTTACTATAGGTAAAAACGCAAGGTTCGGACTGAGCGCGTTCAGAGAAAACCGCAAGCTGACCACAGTCAATATGCCCGCCGAAGGCAACGTGACCTTCGGGGCGATGTGCTTTGCCGGCGACGTCAAGCTCGAGACTATCGACCTCTCAAAAACCGACGGAATCATTGCAAGCGAGACTTTCTACGGTTGCTCTAAGCTAAGAACCGTCAATCTTACCGGAGTGGAGGTCGTGGGCGATTACGCCTTTGCGGATTGCCGCAATCTCTCGGATCTTACGATAACCGACGGTCTGACAGAGATAGGCGAAGGAGCTTTCAGCAGGAACACCGAAAACGGCGGCGCGCCCTGTTTTACCGAAATCTATCTGCCGTCTACTCTCGTAAAAATCGGCGTGGGAGCCTTTATCGGATGTGGATATCTTACCGACGTCGTTCTGCCCGATTCCCTCGGAGAAGAAAGCAACGAATACGCATTCGGAAAACCCGTCGCCGACGACAGGGATTTCCGTTACGGCGATTCTCTGTTTATGTATTGCGAAAGCCTTAGGTCGGTTACTTTGCCTGCCGGAGCGGAAGCTATCGGTATGTACGCTTTTTACGGCTGCGCAAAGCTTACTACTATAAACAACGTCGGTTCGGTAAAGACGATAGACGATTATGCTTTTGCGGCGTGTTCGCAGCTGGCTTCTTTCGATTTCTCCTCCGTCGTCACGGTGGGAGAGGGCGCGTTTGCGAAATCGGCGCTCGGAGGCTACGTGTACGCGGCGGCTCTCAAAGAAGTCGAGGGATATGCTTTCCAGAATACCTCGTTCGTTTACTTCAACGCTCCGGCGTTGGAAAAAATAGGCGAAGCCGCGTTCCAGCTCAATCCGAAATTGAAACAGTTCGAGCTGAGCGAAAACGTATCGGAAATCGGACTTATGCCCTTCTACGGCTGTACCGCTCTCGAAAAATTCCTTTGCGACGGAAGTGAGGACGGAGAGGTCAACGAATATGCCAAGATAGTGGACGGAGTGCTGTATACCAGAATGAAGTCGGGCAAATTCCAGCTCCACTCCGTTCCGGCGGCAAAGAAAACGAGCATATTGGAGGTAGAAGAAGGAACTTACCGCATAGAAACTTACGCCGGTAACGAAAACGACAATATAGCTTACGTCGTTCTTCCCGACAGCCTCAGACTTATAGGGAATTATGCCTTCTACGGCTGCGACGGATTGACGACGGTTGAGTTTAAGTCCGTCAGAGCTCCGAGGCTTGAGGACAGCTACAATCAATACATTTCTCTTAACGAAAACGACCCCGGTTACGAGCTTATCCACAACGTGTTCGATATTTTCGGCTTGGAATTGTATTATTGCAACTTTATCGACGTGCTGGGCAAAAAAGAACCTATAAATATGGTGTTGCCGGCAAATAAAGACATAACGGGCTACGACGGAATAGCCTACGAAGGATATTTCGGCAAAGTTTCTTCAAGTCGCAGAAGCGACTACGTCGCGATGGAAGAGGAGCTTATCGATTTTATCGACTACGCCGAAAAGATAGTCGCCAAGTCAGTCGTTACCCTCGCGGACGAAGCTTTAGTCAACGACGCTCTTACGGCATACAAGGCGTTGACTCAGGAGGGCACGGATTACGGCTACGGCAGAGAGGAATGGTTCCTTATGATAGGCGCGGTAAACGAAGCGAAGAATCGCATTACCGAATTGAAAATAAGGACTGCCACCTATAAAGCGCAGCAGATTCAGAAAGAAATTTATGCGTTGCCCGCCGTGTTTACCGTAGACAAGCTGACGACGTTGAAGAATCTGAGCGAAAGGATAAACGCTCTGGATCTGAGAGACAAAAACATACTCGATATGAGCAGATACAACGCGTTCGTTGCGTCCTACGAAGAGTACCGTAAAGCGATAGAGGAAGAGGCGAAGCTCTTCGGCTCCATAGGCGGCTACAAAACCAACGAGCAATAAGGCGAAAGAGGAGAAAATATATGAAGAAAAGAATAATAACCGTAATTGTCGCTCTGTGCGCGGTAGTCGCGCTCGCGACTGTATTGTGCGCCTGTTCCGCCGAACAAAAATTCGACGACCATCTGAAAAATCTTGAAAAATCGGTAGGCGCCGCGGCGGAAACCGTTACGGAAACGGTAATAAAGGACGGAGATACCGTCGTTTATACGAAAACCGTCGTAGTTAAGAAGGAAGGAGAAAACTCCTCCGTGACCACTACGGAAAACAAGCTCGGATCGTCGTTCGGCATGGAAGAGAGCAAAACGTCCACGACCGTTCCGACGGCGACGGTTGCCGCTCCGATAAAGATAACGGCGGACAGCTTGGCTACGTACGCTCTGACGGGAGAGGGCTTCGACTGCGTGATTCCCGCGACGAATACGGCGGCAGCTTTCGGAACGAAATTTAACGCCGACGTGGAAGTAAAGGTGATATTCGCCGGAAAAAACGCGTCAAAAATTATTTGCGAACTCGAAACGGCTACCGCAAAATCGGTGACCGTTACCATAACGTTTGCGTACTGAGGAGGCAAAAATGAAAAAAGGATTGACAATTATTTTATCGTTGACCTTATTGGCGTGCATAGCGCTCTTCGCGTGCGCTTGCGAAAAGAACGCCGCGACTCTCGAAGCTCCCGCAAACGTGGCTATCGGAGAGGACGGATTGATTACCTGGGACGCCGTCGCCAACGCGACCGGATACGTAGTTTACGTCGACGACGCAGCGTATCCGACGACTTCCAATTCTTATCAGGTAACGGATTTGACGAAAAGCTTTAATTTTTACGTCAAAGCCACCGCGGGAGAAATCGAATCGGCTCCTTCCGAGGTAAAGACCTATACCGCGAGCATAACGCCCGTTCCGCCCAAGGGTAACGTTTCCGTCGGGATAAAGGGCTCGTCGGAAATAAAGAGCGGCAAGACGGCTGCGTTTACTGCCTCCGTTACGGGAAGCGACGACAAAGAGGTGTCCTGGAGCATATCGGAGGGCGGAGAGTTCGCTACGGTAAATTCCGACGGAGTCGTTACCGCAAAGGAAGTAAGCGGAGATAAAATAATAACGTTGCAGGCGAGGAGCAAAGCCGACGCTACCGCCGTGGCGAAGAAGGCGATAGTCATCGTAGCGAAGCCCGTTCTGACGCAGGAAATGCTCGACGTTTTCGACGACGTGGTAAAGATGTCTTTCGAGGGATATATGAGCATAGAGCTTTATTCGAAAGGACTTACCAACAAGCTCGAAAAGACTTTCGTGTCGGTAATAAAGACGGCAATGGACTCCGACGGACATTGGTATGCCGAATACGAGGACGCAAACACGGGCGTCAATCAGGGAATATATTACGCCAACCACGGAGGAATAGCGTGCGAAACCGGTCTCGGTCTTACGAACGAAGCAAAATATTATCCTCTTACGGACGACGACGGAAACGATCTTACATGGGAGAAATCCGGCTTGTATAACAGCCTCGGCGAACTGACCGTAGCCGATTTCGAATTCAACGAAGAGACCTGGAGATACGAATACAGGTACAAAAATACGGAATACGTCAAAAAAGTCATAGCCTCCGCCAATCCGTACGATTTCGAAACCGAGACCTTCGGACTTCTGATAGACGACGGAGAGGTGATGGGAATATGCGCGAAGAGCAAGCCCGACAACAAGCTGCTCGAAGGATACGTAGCCTACGAGGATCTTTTCGTAGCCGTCAACTACAAGTCCACCGTTACCGTACCCACGATACCCGTCTATGAATTCGATCCCGAGATGCATACGCTGTTAAAAACCGCGCTCGAAAATATGCACGCGCTGAATTCGTATACTCTCGAATATAACGAAGCGAGCTATTATCTTATTACTTCTACGCAACAGAACGTCGGCTACGTAGAAACCGTAACGGCGAACGACTGCTATTTCGTGCCCTTCGACGTGAAAGTCGATTCGCACAACAATAAGGCTGCCGTAAAGCGCCCCGAAGACGCATACGGATATCATAAGATAAGCGATTCTCTTTACAATTCCTTTTACAGAGCCGGCGACAAATACGTCGCAAGCAGAGCCTTCGATAAGGATTTTAATAACGCAAAGCCGAGTTTTGCGTTCGCTCCGGAAATTTTCCGCAATATGGTAGTCAACGACGATACCGGAGAAACCGTTTATTTCGTAGAGTCCATAATGTGCAACGTAGCCACCACTTTCTATTACGGAGTGGGTAACGATATAAACCTTTACGGCATATACGCTACGTCGGCAATAAACGATTATTATCCTTACGTTACCGTAAAGGAAGTGGACGGAAAGCCGTATATTACCGAAGCGGGCTTCTATTTCTATCTCGGACCGGTGTTCGGGTTCGCAACGTTTACCTATCGCGATTTCGATACCGCGGAGATAGCCGACGTCTTGCCGGAGGGCAAAACGGAGGTATCCTTCGAGACGAGAAACACGCCCGTTTCCTGGGACGATAAGAATCTAACAGTAATAGTATCGAAAGATTCCTCTTCTACCGAAGACGACGAAGAATTGCCGGCAAGGGCGTACATAAGCGAATTTTTGGGGGCGGAAAAGAGAGAGATAACGTCGATTGATATTTCCGCGGACGGCAAAATCACCTGGGCGGAAAACGGAGCCGCGTTCTATCTTGCGTCCGTTGAGGAGCAAGTGAGCGAAACGGCGACGAAAACCTATTTTCAAATCGTCGAAGAAGGTTTCTTCGACGCCGGAGTCGCGTCCGAATCGTTGGTTTCGGTAAAAGTGTACGCGTATTCGGAGGACAGGTCGGATATGATGCCGTTTTTCGGCGCGCCCTTAGGAGATACGTTCGGCTTCGCGCTTACGGGAATGAAGCTGAGAAGCGGAGCGAATATAATGAAACCGATAATACAATTCTATTACGACGTACCTCTCGATATTGATTATTCCATCGACAGTTCGTTGAAAGCGGTGGGAGATTATCTTATTTCTCTCGGTTTCGTTAAAAATCGTGCCGGAGAGTACGTTAAGGACGGAGTGATAGTTTTGCCTAAGGACGAAAGCCTCGACTTTATCATCTACGTCTGGTACGATCCGACGGTATAAACAAGTTTTTTACGATTGCAAAATAAAGCAAATCGAATATATAAAAAGGAGATGTGCAGTATGAAAAAAAGCATTAACTTAAAAACGATCGTGTTTTTGCTTGTCGTAGTTATGCTGACGTGTCTTGTGTTGACAGCCTGCAAAGAAGAAACTCCGAAGCAGATTTATCTGACCTCGAAATCGCAGACGC
Organism: Christensenellales bacterium; assembly: GCA_051887955.1. Classification (GTDB taxonomy): domain Bacteria; phylum Bacillota; class Clostridia; order Christensenellales; family DTU072; genus CAG-1782. The sequence continues at coordinate 13,067 of JBJFAO010000006.1, read as the reverse complement.
TGTCGGCTAACGCAGGCGTCAAGCTGACTATCACGGTTCCCGAAGGGGAAGATTACGACATAGAGATTTCCGATCCCTCGTTGGTTGCGTTCAACGAGGCGGAAGGTATGTTGTATGTGGTAGGTTCGGTTACGGAAGCGAAAGAAATTACCGTTACGGTAAGTCTTGTGAGCAACCCGGAAATAAAAGCGAGCAAGAATTTTACGGTAATGCCCACCTCGCCGATAGCCCCCGTCGTTTTGTCTTTGGTGGCGGATAAGTACGTAATATCGGACGGCGATCCCGCTCTTATTACGATAACCTCCCCCAATAACGAGAAATACGTGGTGACGGTATCGGATACCTCTATCGTCAATTACAAGGACGGCGTGCTTCGCGTTATCGAAGAACCGGACGAGGAAACGACGATAACGGTTACCGTTACCCTCGAAAGCAATCCTCAGGTAAAGGCAAGCAAGACTTTCACGGTCAAAGCCAAGGAAATCGCGCCTACTCTCAAATTGAGATCGGACGTGGCGGAAATTGCCGACGTGAAGGACGGCGAAGCCAAAAACAAGGCGCAGCTTACCGTGGAGACCTCTATCCCCGGCGTCGAATACGAGCTTAGCGTAAGCTCCGACGTTATAAAAATAAACGACGACCTTACCGTCGAAATCGTAGGAGAGGTTCTTTACGATACGAGAGTTTCGGTTACCGTCCGTCTTAAAAACAAGAAAGAGGTGACGAGCACGATAAGCCTTATCCTCAGAGCTTTGCAGGTGGAGGGCAGCGTGCAGGGAGCAAACGGACTGGTTCTTACTACGGATATGATAAACACCTTCGCCAACGCGAGCATAACGGCAGAGGGTAAGGTAATAGACGTTATCAAGAATTATTCCGAAGAAAAAGCCGACGAGACGAGCTACGATATTTCCGTCAAAATGTCCGACGGCAGATGGATAGGCTCCTGGAAGATATCGGGAAGAAGCGACGCTACTATAATAACCGATATGTACGTTCGCGGCGTCGAACAGATAAAATACGCTTACGATAAGTCTACCGGCACCTTCTCCACCGGCACGGAAATGTTGAAAGTGTATATCGGCAAGGACAACACCGTAGTAAGAAAGCGCGTTACCGACAGCTACAGCATTCCCGTAGCTTGGGAAAACCAGCATCTTTACAATCCCGCCGAGCATTTTGCCACCAACGTGACGAAGAAATTCGAGTACAGAGAAGATTTTATCCTCGAAGATTACGGATACGATCCGACGGAATACGCCGCGTTCAGATACAAGCTCGACGAGACCAGCATCGACGAATTGTATTTTGCCACGTATCTTTCCTTTGCGTTTACTCCGATGGTATCCGATACCCTCGTCGACATTTATCTTATTGTCGGCGCAAACGGAATAGAGGGTATGGTGGCTACCTCCCAGAGAATAACCTACGGCGGAACGGACAACGAAGGCACGCCCATAGAAGGGGAGGATCCCACGGGTGAGACCTACACCGTAATAGACGTCAGATTCAGCGGAGTAGGCACTACTACCGTCGACGATCCTACGCCTTACGTCGGAAAAATCGAAAATCCGAGCAACCTTGCCGATACGATGAACAACCTCGCTCTCGACGCTTTGAAAACGGCGTTGGAAAAAATGAGAGGAGCTACCAATTATACCTTCCGCGCGGTAGACACAACGACGTATTCGCCCGGCATCAACGAAGGGGATTACGACGTGTCCGGAGCGGGATATTCGGCGAGCAACGCCAGCTCCGTCGGCAATTCGCAGTCGTCCACCGGCACCGTCGGTACCGTCGGAAAAATCACCGAAGACGCAATTTTACTCGTTACTACCGACAAGTACTCGGCTTCTATGGACGACAAGCTCTATCATACCGAGAGTACCGGATATAAGAAGGTAGACGATACTTCCTACGAGTATTTCGAATACAGCTACGATACCAAAAGTCTTGCCGGAAAGACCAAAATAGCCGGAAATATGGCGGATATCATTCCGCAGTTTATGTTCGCTCCCGACATTTTCAAATATAAGAGCAACAGCACTATCGAAGGAACGGACATCATGGCGTTCGAGCTTGTGTTGCGCGACGTTACCATAGCAAAAGACATAGCTCCCGAGCTGTCTATGTACAGATACGCTAAAAACGCCGATTCCGACGTAGGTTCGTCTTTCTCCGTATGGGTAGACGAAAACGGCAATCTCATCAAGTCCGTTTATCAGTATTCCATAAGCTACGGAACGTATCTCGGATACGTAACGACCGTTTATTCCGATCTGGGAACGACGGCCTTGCCCGCCGACGCGTTCGACGGCTACGTGGCAAGAGAGCAGGAGACGTCCTGGAGTCAGTATACGGACACCAGTTTTTACAAGCTGCACACGACGTTGTGCAAGTCCTACGGATGCCAACAGCCCGACGGAACTTGGAATCACGCGGGACATACCGGCACCGGCGAAGACGTGTTGAAATTCGTGTTCGGAGAGGAAGTAGATATGTCCAAAATCCCGACGCCGACGCTGTTCTTTGAAATATTCGGCGACAATCTCTATCGTCCGGGCTATGATTGGAACGAAAAAACGCAGGGAGACGTCGTTACCTACATAGAGCATTTCGATTTTACCCTCGCATACGACAGATGCGACGAAAATGCGAAAATCTATCAGGAGGATTACGACAATATAATCGCTCAGCTTAAGACAAAGCTCGGCGCTCTCGGCTTTACCTTCAGCGAGTCGAATTCCAACGTCGAGAAGAACGTTCTCGAAGGCGGCAGTCGTTACGCTACGTTTAATAACGGAGACACCGGAGTGCAGATCGTGATAGAAAACAACTTTACGAGATATTTCTGGGTTTCCATGTATAACATCGGAGACTGGACGCTGTCCAGATAATAAACAAACTTTCCCGTCGAGGAGGAAACGATGAAAAAGAAACTGATATTTATTGCGCTTATACTCGCATTGACGTTTGTTTTTATTGCTTGCGACAAAACGGAGGAGCCCGTTGCTCCTCCCGTCGACGAGCCCGTAATAGACGTGGGCGCATTGAGAGAAAGCGTGACAATAAATGCGGACAATCTTTCCTCCTTTGACTTTAAGTCGCTGTTTTATATCGTAGAAGACGGAAAGCCGGTAACGGTGGAGGATTCTTTTATAGATAAAAGCAATTTGCCCGCCGGCTTCGGTTCGGGCAGCGTGAGCTGCGCGTATAAAGGGAAACGGAGCGAAATAACCGTTACGGTGTATACTACCGTATACGAGCTCAATCTGAAACGCACCTCCGTTTCTCTTTACGATACCGAAGTGGAAGCATACGACTTTTCCGCCCTTTTCGAGGCGTATATAGACGGCGAAAAACAACCTATTACCGAGGAGATGACGGCGAGCGACGTAAAAGCCGAAACCGGCGTTTATTCCTATACCGTCACCTTCCGCGGAATTACGAAAAAGCTTATAGTAATAGTCGACAACGGCGTAACGGTCAGCGCCAACGTCGCGCAAAAAACAATAGACGACAAGGATATAGAGACCTACGACTTCAAAAAGCTCTTCAATATAAAATACAGAGACAAATGGGTTGAAGTAAAGGACGAATTTATCGACAGAAGCCACGTCGGCTTCGACGGCGGATACGTCGTTTGCAATTATATGGGAAAATCGGCGCAGGTGGAAATAATTTCTAATCCGCTCGATTACAGAATAGTAAAAATGCGCGAGGCAATCACCTTGCACACGTCGGTGGCGGAGGACTACGATTACGCAGGACTGTTTACGTTTTATCTGAACGGGAAACAGGCGGAAATAACGCCCGACAACATAATATCCGACGTCAGACCGATAGCGGGAAGCTATACGGTCAGGGCGGTTTTCGGAAGGGCGAGCGCCACGGTCGCCGTAACGGTCAGCAGCGAGCATATTATAGAAATCGTTCCTGCGTACGGCGTATTGCAGATATTTGAAGAAGAAATAGAAAGCTACGACTTTTCCGAGTCCTTCTGGCTTTATATCGACGGGAAAAACGTCGATACGGAAAGACTCGTGTTTTATAGAGAAGAACTTATCGGCTGCGTAGCCGGACAGGAAGGAATCCTCACCGTGGAGTGCGGAGAGGAGAGCACGCTTGCGAGAAAGCAGTTTTCGGTAAGAATCGTCGCGCCGAGCGAACCGATAGTCACGGTGAAAAACGTAGTAACGTACCCCAACGGCGGAAAAATAGACCTGACTACTTTGTTTTCCGTTACCGTAGACGGCAAAGCCGTGACGATAACGCAGGATATGATAAGCGGAACGGTGGATTATCTGAACGAAGGCGTTAACGTCATTACGCTTACTTACGGAGGAGAGGAATATCACGCCACGGTAGAATTGAAAAGGGGCGTGGTTATTAATCCCGTAGAAGAAACCGTTACCGTATTGAAAGGAACGGATAAATCGCGGTACGATTTTTCGGGAGATTTCGTCGTTTACGTCAACGGCATAAGATTTTACGCGCTGGAAAGATACATAGACGTTTCGGGCGTTGATTTTAACGCAAAAGGAGAATACGAGGGGACGATTACCGTCTCTTACGGGGCGTCGAAGAGTACGACCGTAGAGGCTGTCGGGAAAATAACGTACAAGGTAGTCGACAGTATATGCGACGTAAAGGTAGTCGAAGACAACGTGATTTTGTCGGGAGGGGCGACTTCGTTCGACGTTGCTTCCAATCTTTTAGTTTACGTCAACGGCAGGAAACAGACTCTGACGGACCGCGCGGACTGGGCGGACGCCGCTACCGTATATTACGAAATGACGAGCGCGCCTATAGATTTTGCCGCGCCGAGCGTGTACACGGTAAAAATCACCGTTTTCCCCGACGGAGCGGACGGAACGGGCGTCGAAGTCGAATACAAGGTCACCGTACAAGCCGACATAACGATTACTCCTACCGACAAAGCGATATTTTCGGGAACGACCGTTTATCCTCGCGATATGTTCGTCGTGACGGAAAACGGAGAAATCGTTTATCCCGATTTCGATTGTATCGAGGGCAAGGTAAACGTATTCGTGCCCGGAGTTTATTACGTAAACATCAAATATAAAGGAATAAGCGCGACAAGCCGCATAGTGGTGATAGACAACGCGATAAAAGGGGTGTATCATACCCCGTGCACTACCATTCCCAAAGAGAGCGAGGAGGACGAAGAAGGATATATTATCGAAGGCGAGGCGGCGAAACCGTTGTCGGACATGATAGTGTCGGAAAACGAAATAACGGTCAACGGCTCCGTTGCGGAAATAATAGGCGCGGTGGACGAAAGAACGGTGCGTCTGAACATAGGCAGAAACGAATATCTGTTGCATTACGACGACGGTATAGCCGTCGTGGATCCCGACAATGCCATAAAGATGTCTTTTAACAATTACAAACGCCCCATAATATACTTTAACGAGGATAAATGGACGATAGAAAAGAAGGTAATCGTCAACAGAGGCAGCAAGCACGTATTGGAAGTGAACTATACTACGTACTCGATAGACGCTTTCCGCATACGCTCGACGGAAACGGGAACGACAAAGTGGTACGCGCTGTATATAAACCTCATAGAAAAGTATTCCTCAGACACCGTATATAAAGTAACCTGGGGAGAGGCGGTTTTCCCCGACGGTTTCGTCCCGGCAAAAGGCGTTCGCTCCACTCTTACGTACGACGGACAAAGCTATATATTCGATATGTCTACCGAGACGGTGGGCAAAGTCGACCTTACCGCGGTAGCCCCGAAAAAATACGCGGGCAAACAATTCCGCGGTAGCGTAGAAGGGGTAACGGGCACGCTGAGATTCGATTCGTACGAGAATATTACCTTTACGGTGGGCGGAACGACTACGGTGGTAAGCGGAATGGCTCCGTCGCAGATAAAAGGAAACGGCGGAATAAATTACGACGAGGACGTCGTGTTTATTTACGACTACAACGAAAACACCAACGCTTGTTATTCTTACAAGCTAAGCTTAAACGTAACCGACGGAAGCTTTGTGCTCGCAGAAAAAGACAGCGTATTCGGTTTTTATCGATTTGAAGATAAATTCGTATTTTTGGACGGATACGGAACGGGACACGTTCGTTTTGACGGCAATTCCGGATCCGGTGAAAGAATAACCTACGTCCGTTTCGGCGGAGAAATAGAAGCGCGGGGTATAGGAGAGGAAGGGACGGACGTTTCTTTCTATTTAGGCGAGCTTCTCAATATTCTTACCGTCAAGACACATAAGGAAGAAACGCTCGTCGGAGCGCGGTTTATAAATAAAAAGATTACCGACGGGGCGGTCGTTACCATGCAGAAATACACCGTACCCGTAGGCACGATAAAATCCGACTTGCGCGAGCTCATAATTATCGAAACCAAAGACGGGTTGCTTAGTTCCGAACAGAAGAAGAGCTGCGTCGACGTTACTGCCGTCAATATTAACGAAGGCCGTTTTTATCAGTTTACCGTAAAATTACAGGTGGAGGGAAAAGAAGTTACGGCTTATTATGCGACGGAGTATCAGGCAAAGATATATAAGGGCAATTCCCTCGCCGTAGATTTCGGTAAAGGACTCGTAAATTCCACGACGGCGCTCGCGTTTGACGAATGCGGCAACGCTACGCTCGTTTACGGTGGAATAACGTATACCGGCGAAGTCTTTATCGACGGAAATAGCTTTACGGCAAAGGTTCGTTCCGTAGACGGAATTTTTACCTCCGTGGTAGGAAGGGCGATTGCCGACGGTATCGTTACCGCTTCGGGGAGAGGGGGAGCCGTGTTCAACGAAAGCTTCGTAACGAATGGAGCGGAGGTAGCGACGAGCGGTTCGGCAGAGTGCGTGTTGCGGAAGATTACCGTAAACGGCGCGGTCAAGTATTTCTTGTCGACCACTGCGGCGACGCTCGGAGAAGAGGCCTCGTTGGAAACAATCGAGGGGGACGGAGATAAAGTCGGCTCGATTATAAAAATAACCGCGTCAAAAATTTATTATGCGAAAATCGCGTCCTGGACGAGCGCGACGAACGGACTCGTACCGGCGGACAGCCTTAAAGGCTCGTATACGAACGAGGACGGGAATACGCTTGTGCTCGACGGATTCGGCAAGGCTACGTACGGAGACAGGGAAGGTACTTACGTGCTGAACGCAAGAGGCTCGATTACGTTCGTAAATGACGATTTCTGCGCAGTATTCGTCCCCGACAAATACAGCGGAACGTACCGTAACTACGACGTAACGTTCGACGAAAAGCTCGTAAGAGGCAAGGCGTTCGAGGCGACGTATATGTTTGTGTGCGGCGAAGCGGTTTATAGCGCGACGACGAGGTTAACTTTCGGAGCAAACAATATAGTCGTAGTAAAATCGGAGTCTTCCGATCACGACGGGGATTGCGGATCGGACGTTTACGCGCCGTCTTTCGGCGACTCGGACGGAGTGTTCGGCAGATATACGGTGGAACAGAACCGCGTTATCGTCCAATCGGGGGAAGAAACGTTTGTCTTCGTAATCGACGACGTAACGCTTATAGATAAAATAACGTGCGTTTCCACTACCGTAGCGTCCGACGCCCAAGGGTATTTCGGCGCGGGAACGGCGTTTGCGTCCAGATAGCGCATACTGCATAATTAAACGCACAAAACGTATAAAAAAGACGGAAGAAAGAAAAACTTCCGTTTTTTTATAATTTTTTTTGCAATTTGTTTGACTTGAAAAAACGGGAATGATAAAATTTTAAGATAAGATAGTATGATAAGTGTCGTCAAAAATCCGACGGGTTGGAGACAAGCTTTGCAAACTACCCTAAAAAAGAAATCTAAAAAGGAAAGGAGATACAGCTATGAAAAAAAGCAAACTGTTAGTTTTGGCAGTCGCTTTGATCGCATGCATGACGCTTACGTTTTTGGTTGCCTGCGACGAAGAGACGCCTGCCGTTACCGTTTGCGAGCATACGTACGGCGATTATTCGCTGATAAGTCAGCCCACGGCTACGGCTACCGGCACGGCTATTCGCGTATGTAGCAAATGTCAGGTGGCGGAAACGATAGAAGTTGCTGCGCTTACGGACACGTCCGTGTGGACGGCGGTTACTACCAACGCCACTCACTCCGCGCCCGGCAAGATCGAATACACCTCCGACGCATTCGGAAAAGTTACGATCGCCGTGGACAGATTAGCGGCATGCGTTTACGACAAAGAAGTAGTGGACGAACGCTATCTGAAAAACGCGGCGACCTGCACCGACTCCGCCGTGTACTACAAAACCTGTAGTTGCGGAAGCGTGGGAACGGAGACCTTTGTCTACGGAGACGCACTCGGACATACTGAGGTTATCGACGAAGAGACCGAGTCCACTTGTACCGTGGCGGGCTTAACGGAAGGTAAACATTGTTCCGTTTGCGGAGTTATTACTAAGGCGCAAGAAGCGAAACCTCTTGCTAATCACACCGAGGTTATCGACGAAGAGACCGAGTCCACTTGTACCGTAGCCGGTTTGACGCAAGGAAAGCATTGTTCCGTTTGCGGAGTTATTACTCAGGCGCAAGAAGCGAAACCTCTTGCTAATCACACCGAGGTTATCGACGAGGCGCATCCTTCCACTTGTACCGTACAGGGCGTGACTGAAGGTAAACACTGTTCGGTATGCGGAGAGACTATCGTAAGTCAGACTAGATTACCGCTCGTGCCTCACATACCCGGACCGGAAGCGACCTGCGAAGACGATCAGGTTTGTCTGTCCTGCGGACGGGTAATCGACGCAGCTCATCATATCTGGAGCGAAGACTATAAGCTGGTTTACGACACCGTCGGCGGAAGCTTTGAAGAAGAAGGGGAGGCTCAGGCTTCTCAATATCACGCTAAATATTGTACCGTCTGCGGCGAATACGACACAACGAGTAAAGTCGAACACGACTTCGGAGCCGAATATCTTGTCGGCAAAAAAGATTTTAACGGAACCGATATTACCCGTTGGCATGACTGTAACGCTTGCGAATACAGCGAACAAGTCGACCGCAGCCTCGGATATCTCGAATACGTCTGGACGTTAAGCGAAGAACAAGCCGCGGATTACAATAATCCCGGTTATCAGGTTTATACCAAGGAAGCGTACCGTTACGAAATGGTTATACCCAAATTGGTTGCGCCTTACGACGGAAAAACCTATTACGTTGCCGGACTCAGCGTGGGCGATACCACCAATAAGGTTGTTAACGCCAATCCGTATACGGGCGTAACGGTTACTCTTGACGAAAACGGCGTAGGGGAAGGTAAGTCCTATCCTCTCAAAGGCTATTTCAGAGTAGCTATGGTCAATCCTGCCGAAGGAAAGGTATTAGTATACGTCGGAAGCAATACGTATAACGGCTACGTCGATATGGAAAGCGGATTGATAGTATACGCTACCGACGAGTATTACAGTAACGTATTCATTCTCAGCCCGATCGGCGGTATCGATATCGAAGACGTAAAAGCTTCCGCATGGAGCTACGACAACGGAGCCGGCGACGCTATGGCTATTACGTTTACCGTAGAATGCAACCTCCACGCTGCACACGTTCTTAATATTTACGTTGACGACGGAATTTATGCCGGCGTAACGTTCGTTTCGGATACCGAAATCGAAGGCGACGCTTGCTATAACACCTCCGTAACGGTATTGGATATCAACGGAGATCCCGTTAAGACCTTCGTATACGACGGAGGAATGTTCGTCGCCGACGGAGCTCAGGGAACCTACGCTATCGACCTCGGCGAAGGCGATAAAGAAATCGTCCTTAACGGTCACGGCAAATTTGTGATTGCTTCCGATAATATTCAGGGCGTCTATACCATTGTGGAAAACGCCGCGTACGACGCAGACGTCTACGTCGTCGTCGACGGAAACAGAGTAGCATATTATCAGGCTACTATCGCCGGCGAAAGAATTAACCTTGTAAAACCCGTTGCTAATGCAACCTTTGCCAACGTGGGAGCTCACTCCGACGACGTTATATCCGACGCGGAATTGAACCTGAACGTGGCAAACGCTTTGCCCTCGGTAAGCTCTAAAGATCAATATACTTTCGTAGGCTGGTGCCTCGATTCGGAATGCGCGGGTGAAATATACACCGCTTATACTCCCGTTGACGGAACGGCTTTGACGTTCTATGCAAAATGGGCGGAACCCGTAAACGTACATATCGTTGACGCCGTCGCAGGAAACAGCGACGTAGTTACGACTCCCGGCATCCTTTACGAGAATATACTTCCCGATTACGTAGCGGGCAAAACCTTCAACGGTTTTTACGTGTTTGCCGGGTGGTACGCAGACGAGGCGTTCGAGACTCCCTTTGATGTCGAAGGTGAGACCGTTTTGGGAGAGGACGTATACGTATATGCGAAATATACTCAGTCCGGCGTATGGAACATCACCACCGGTTCTACCTATACCTTCGCGTATAATGCGGAAACCGATACCTGGGTAAGCAACAACAAAGGAGTAAAGAATAGCGACGCGACTATGGAAATAAAAGCGGTAGACGGACCTATCGAAGTGTCCTTTACCTATTGGGCTTCCGGTGAAGGTGGCAGGTATGACATCCTCACAATATGGTATAACGACTCCAAAGACGGAAACGCCTGGAAGAGCGTAACCGCAGGAAGCAAGACCGCGACTATAGCCGACGCAAAGACCATATCGACCGTTTTGAGAGCGGGAGATAAGATAACGTTCAGCTACAAAAAAGACGGTAGCGGCGACTATGGAAGCGACGAAGCGTACATTATCGGACTTAAGATAAACGGTATGACAATAACGCACACCAAGACGCCCGACCTTATGAACGGAACCTATACCTGCGAAGGCAAATCCGACCTCGTGCTCGACGGATTCGGAAGCTTTACTATGGGAGAAGAAAGCGGTTCTTACGTAAAAGCGGCTGCCGACGCAGAATATAGCGCGATAGCTTATACCGCGGAAAAGACCTATAAGATAGTCATTGCCGGCACTACTTATACCGCGACGGAATATACCGTATCGGCAAGCTATAATTTCGGCGAAGTGACCACAAGTCTTGAAAATACGACCGCTTATTACGGAAAAGAGTTTAATCTTCCCGATGCGCCCGTTGTCGCAGGATACGTCTTCCGCGGTTGGTTTACTACCTCCACGTTTGACGGTAGCGCAATCACCGTTGCTACCATTACCGAGGATACCGTATTCTATGCAAAATACGACGTAGCGGTTACCCTCACCTACAAGTATCTCGACGGAGTGACCGCTGACGCGGTGGAAAATAAATTTGCCAACGACGTTATCGAGCCCGTAAAGGCTATGGACGTAACCGTAGCAGGAAAAGTATTCATCGGTTGGTTTATGCTTGACGGAAGCGAAAGCGGAGAATGGGGCGACCAGTTCGTTGACGGCGCGGTAATCACCGAAAATACCGTCGTATACGCTAAATGGGTTGTGCCTCACGCCACCGCAGGCGCTTATCACGGCTGTGAGTACGATCCGAGCGAAAGTTCGATAGTAGGCGCGGCTAAATCGAATTCTACCGTTTCCGGTAATCAATTGACGATAAGCCCCGAAGGATATGTATCGATTAATATCTCCAGATACAACGGAGCAAAGGTAAACTATAATGAAGACGGAAGCTTTACTCTTACCAAAGAGGGAACTACCGGTTATTACAATGGTTATTACGACGCAAGCGGCGTGCTCGTTCTCGACTATTCTTCCGATAAGACGGAGCCTTATTACGACGTATATATCTTTACCAAGGACGAACTCAACGTTCAGAGCGCATATTTCGTGTCTTGGGGCAAAGCTATTACCAAGCTCGTTCGTTACACCATGACCGACGATACTACGATGGATATACTTTACTACAACGGCAAGGTATACGCCAACGTTACCTGGGTAGCTAAGAACGCCGAAGGCGGGGATATTACCGATATGACGACTCTTGCAGCCAACGTCAAGTCCATAGAAATAACCGCCGGAGAAAACGTATTCTTGTTTGCTAAGAGCGGAAACGACCTCTATCTTGCCGACGGCACCGAAGGCACTTATACCGACGGTTCGGAAACGATAGTCCTTGACGGTGTGGGCGGAATAACCTACAACGGAAATACCGGAACCTATACCGCGGCGGCGGAAGACGCCGGTTACGGTTACGACGTGGTAATCGGTAGCGCGACCTATACGCTCACCATCAACGTTTCTGCCAAGACTTATACTATGGCGGAAAACAAAGTTACCGTAACGTACGTAAACGATAAAGTAGCGGTAGCTTCCGAATCGGTGTACAGAAACGTGGAAATCACCCTTTATAACGGCGCAGATCTTACGGTAAGCGGATATATATTCCGCGGATGGTTCGCTACCGATACCTTCGATGGCAACGCGATTACGACGACCACCCTTACCGACAACGCAACCTTCTACGCTAAATACGACGCGGCGGTTACTCTTACCTTCGATTACAACGGACAAGGTACCGAAGCCGTCGTAGTACCCGATAAGTACGTGGGCGACAAGGTAAGCGGCATCCCCGCTGTCGGATCCGACGTGGTCACTTCCGACGGAAAAGTATTTGCCGGTTGGTATACGCAAAACGGAACCGACGGAGAATGGGGTGAAGAAGTCACCACCAGTACGGTGCTCACGGGAGACGCTACCTTCTACGCTAAGTGGATAAAAGCCGTCGAAGCGTATGGTACCTACAAAGGATTTAATATGTATGGAAGCAAGGGTACGTCGACCACTTCCTTGTCAATGTCGATAATAACCATCGCCGCCAACGGCAGCTTCGGCACCGGCACGCTTACCGACGAGCAGGGCGCCGTTACCGACGGCTCTATGGTGCTCGACGGAGCATATTACTATTTCAACAAAGAGCTCGGAATAATGTGGAAAAAGGATGGTAGCAGCAAATTAGCTACCGGCGTAGGCACTGATACCGACCTCGGATTCAGAGAAGACGTAACGAGCGTAGCATATTCCTGCTGGAATTCCGTTACCAACAGCACCTCTCTCGTAGCTTTGATTACGATAAACTATGCGAACGGATCGAT
>JBJFAO010000005.1:0-4501 GCA_051887955.1 Christensenellales bacterium | reverse complement strand
GAATTGTATCCAACAGTTTTTTTACGTCCATAGCTTTCTCCGAAATATCGTTGTATATAAATTTTATATCCCCCGATTATTTATGTCAATATCTTAATTTTACGGATTCTACGGAATATAAATCAATCTACGCAAATTAAAAAACCGCGGTTTTTCGCGGTTTTTTTGTATGCAGATTTCCGAAGCGTTCTATACGGCGGATTTATAATGAACGTTAAATATCTTCTTTTCTTCGTCGTATGAAGCGAGCAATATGTTGGAAAGGGCTTTTTCGTCCTTTATCCCCACGCCTTTTTTAAGCCATACCTCGTCGTAACCGTTTCTTTCCAACGTTTCGCGACGTATAACGCCGTCTACTATGAGATACTCGGTAAGCTTAGGCTCGGCTACGGTTATGTTGAGATCCTTGCAAACGGGCGGTTTTTCTTCCGCTTTAGGCAAAATGCTCAATTTGCCGCTCGTTTCCAATATGGCAAACGCAATCTGGTTTACGTCGAAATAGCTTTTATCTCTCGCCATGCCGGTAAGCTCGTCCACGGTAAGCTTGCTCTTCTTGAGTTCTTCGTAGTTTATCTGCCCGTTTTCGATAATAATCAGCGGTTTTCCGCACAGCAGATTCTTCATTGTCGTTCCTTTTCGGCTCAATAAAGTTACGGCGAGATCGAACAGTAAGAATATTCCCATAGCCACTACGTAGTGATAAAACGGATTGACCGTGTCGGTCGCCATCTCCGCGGCGATAGAACCTATGGTTATTCCCACCACGTAGTCGATAAACGAAAGCTGCGCAATCTGTTTTTTGCCAAGGACTTTCGCGATAATAAACAGCGTAACGTACGACATTACGGAAAAAACAATAACTTTTATTACGTCCGGTAAATTATTCATACCGCCTATTATTGTCATTCCGCGAAAATATAAACGTAAGCTTACGATAAAAAAACTCGACATACTGCATATTGATTTTATTATAGCCTTATGCTATAATAATACCGTATGGATAAAAGCATCAAAAGAAAACTTATTTTTGTGAGCGTTCAGTTGGCAGTAATAACGTTAGTGCTCATTCTCGTCGTCGGCACTTACGCCTGGTTCGTCTCGAACAGGCGCGTCGACGCCACGGAAACTACCGTTACTTCCTCCGCGTTGGAGCCCATGGAAATATCTTTTACTCCCGACGAATTGGACAACTACAAAGGACAAACCGGCGTAGGAGGACTGGACGCTCCTTTCTTTGCCAGCCGTACAGTCGATTTTTCCTATCGCTCCACGAAGAAAAACGACTGTATCGTTTGCTCTGTTTCCGACGTTACGATAACTTTATCCGACGCTTATGCCGAAGCTTTCGGCGCAACCACGATTTCGGAAAGCACCGAAGGATATGCCGATATTACGAGCTATTTCACCTGGAGAGTAGAAGTCCTCGACGACGATAAAAACGTAATCGGCACGTTTATGCCCCAGCCTCCCGAAAACGACAGCAACAGAGTAGTGGACGACGAAGGCAATACTCTGAAAGTACGGGACAAAAATTACTTTGATACAAAACTGGTTATCGGAACGACTGCTTATCAATGTTCGGCGACGTTGCGCGTAAAAATCATTTTCCTCGACGAAGAATCGTATAAAAACTACCTCAACGACAACCCGAGCGGCATTACGCCTTTTAAGTTCAGCGATATCAACTTTATGGGGTGTAGTTTTTCCGTCGGGATTACTCTCGGCGTAGAACAAGTGGGGGCACTTGATTGATATGAGCAAAAAGAAACAAATGTGGCTTTTACCTCTTACCTGCGTTATGACGGCTTTACTTGCCGTTACTCTCATCGTGTCCACTTACGCCTGGTATTGTACTACGATAAAGTCCAACGATACCGTAGTAATCCCCGCCGACGGCGTATTCCTTGTCGGTTTCGACGATACGGTAATTACCATAGGCACTTCCCTATATCCCGCCGTCCTTATGGAAAACACTATAAGGGACAATCTTTATTACGATATTCATCGAGAATACAACCCTTCCGACGCAAACCCGTCTTACGTAAGCCGCGCCGCGAATACGTTTACTTATCAACCAAAGATTAACTTTACGCAGAATCCGGCAGACGCGTCCATAACTTCTTATTCGTTTTTATTGAATGCGTCGGCTTTCGTAAAAAGCAAAAACGACGAAATAATTGAAATCAACATTCGCGAACTGGGCTTTAACATCACCGCAAACATAGATTACGTTTCCGATTCTATAGAGGATCAACCGAGTTTGGCTTTCGGATTGAACGAGAGTTTTATCGTGTACGGCTCCGCTACGATTGTCCTGAACGTAGAATCCTGGATTACCCTCCCCGACGAGCTTTGCGACAGCGCGCTTATAGAATGGCCCTTGTACATAAACCTTGCCATAAGCGTTTCGGCAAACCGTTAAATCTTATTGCTTTCAAAAAAATCAAAGACCTGTCGATATAAAACAAGTAGAGGTATCGCCCGTCAACGCGCGACCGTTTTCAAACGTCGTCAGATTGATGCAACCTGCGAAAGCGCAGCTGCCCATTTCGAGACTTCCCGTTTTTCCGTTCACGGTAACCTTAGTGAGATTTATCATATTGGAGCAAGCTCCCGCTCCGATTTTCGTTACCGACGACGGAATAATGAGAGTAGTAATAATAAGATTGTTATTAAAAGCGTATCGAACGTCGCCCGCCTCGGGAGCGAGAATACAGGTCACGCTTTTACCGTTATACGTATCGGGGATGGAAACCTCTCCCACAAGACCGCTGTATCCGACTACGGCGTACGACGCGGCGCTACCTTCGTCAACGAAATTACCCGACTCGTCTATTCCTTGAAAAATGATATGCTTTAACGACGGATTGTAGCTTTCGTCGAGAGGAACCTCCAATTCCGCTATGTCCTCGGTCTTTTCCGACCAGTACGCGTACGATTTCACTATATAAAAACAGGATACGCCGATAACCGCAGCGATTAAGGTTATTATAAACGCAATTACCGCGACTTTAGTTCCCTTAGTCATTTTATTCACCGTCATTGTCTCCTTTCGCGTTATACTCGCGCAAAGCGTCCGCTTCCGTCGTTTCGTTCGCATTTCCCTCTACGCCCTTGTCCAAGCCGCCGGCATTCGCTTTTTTCCTCTTGACTATGAATATGGCGACGACAATCAATCCCCCCGCAACAATCGCGCAGCTCAAACCTATTATCAACCATATCCACCATTGCGGCGTCGAAACGTCTCCCTCGTCGGATTGCTCTACGTATATCTCGAATTTACCCAGCTTATTTACCGACAGCCACAGGTATCCGTCCTCTTCCTTAGCTTCGCAAGCGATTCTTTTTCCGTCGTTTGTTATATAATCCACGCTAACGTCTTTCCCTATAAACGACTCCGGAATTTCAATTTTTATGCCGAACAATCCTTCCTGCTCTTTGCCGTCAACCAACAAAGTCACCGTCATAGAAGTATCCGTACTTTTTTCCTCCACGGTAAGCGTTCCCGCCTGTTCGGAGCTCAAGCTAAAAACGCCGACTGTCGACTCGTTGCTTTCACATTCTATTTCGTATCCCGTAATATCGAAATACACGCTTATCTCGCCCTTCAGATAATTCATACTTTCTTCGGTATAAAATTTTACTTTATACCTGCCGAAATCAACGTACCCGTCTTGCGCGTCGTCGAAAACGGTTTGTTCCCCGTTGTTCACGCTCATAACGGGTTTTTTACTCGTTCCGTCGTACATAGCTCGTTGTTCGGTTTCTCCCGAAAACACGCATTGCGCTTTTTCTATGGTAAGAATTGCCGACATTTCGTCTACCTTTTTGTAGTTGAACGAATCCTCCTGCGAAAACGATACCGTTATTTTATACGAGCCGCTATTGACGTAGCCTCCTCCGCTATAACCGCTTACCGATACCCCGTCGGGCAGTTGTCCCGAAACGACTAGCGTGTGCTCCGTTCCGTCGTAAACGACCGCGGCGTCGGCAAATTTTACTCCGGACATATCGTACTCTGCCTTTCCTATGGTAAGAGTTGCCGACAGCATACCGATAACGTTGTAGTTTTTGCTATCCTCCTGCGAAAGGTAGGCGGAAATTACATACTTTCCGACAGATTTTCCGCTTCCATCATAACGAATCAACGACACGCCCTCGGGCAAAACGCCTTCGATTTCGATACTGTGATCCCGCCCGTCGTAAATAACCGTCTTATCTTCAAAAATCGCTTTGCTTAAATCGTAATCCGCTTTGCGTAACTCTATCTTAACGTTCACCGTATAAGACAGATAACTATCCGTTTCGAGAAATATAGCCGTACAAAACTCGTCGTCCGATACTTCGGGGACGTAGTTCTCGTCCAGCCATACAAACCCGTCGGGAAGCAAATATTCGGCGAGAGCTTTTTCGGGAGAATAAACTCCTTGTATAGGATCGATATTTACGCGCTCATCTATCGGGACTTCGCCCTTGGTCATACTTACTTTCAGAATTAAAT
>JBJFAO010000004.1:0-22788 GCA_051887955.1 Christensenellales bacterium | reverse complement strand
GTTGTCGTTTTCATCGTAAAAAGCGAACCCTGCGATTTTTGCGTTCTTGACGTTGATGCTGTAATGCACGTCGTCGTCGAAATTGCTTTCGGTAAGATTGGATTCCATATTGTATTCGACGCAGTTGCGGGCGTAAGAATATGACACGGGGGTGTTGTAATTGAATGCGAATTCGTTGTTCCCGTCTCCGCTCGCGTCGTAAATCTTACGATCGATAGTGCTCAGAATCCAATACATACAGGCGGTATGCTTAGCCGGATCGAGCGGCTGATAATCGCAGTTGTAGTCAAGGTACAGCATCTTATCGAAAAGGCTTCTCGACTTTCCGGGACCGCCGTAAATAACCATATCGGAAAGATAGCTGACGAATTGACTGCTCTTTACGTACTCTGTGGAGATACCCAATTCTCTCGCGGCGTCCACCGCGTTGCGAGCAAGTCCTATTACACCGTCCTCTCCGATAGTGAAGCCCAGCCACTCTACGTACGTGTCGGCGTCCTCTTTCGCGTCGAGATAGGCGTCCAGATACGTAAGCCTGTCGGGAAGATACTTTTTGTCGATAAGACCTTCTTTATACAAAGTGGTCATATAGCTGGTAACGGCAAAGAGAGTATTCGCTCCGAGGCTGTGTCCCGAAAAGGTCACCGTGGGAGAATTGCAGCCCGCCTTGTCGAAAAAGTCTATCCAATAAGCGACGAAGACCTCGGCTGTGGAATATTTCAACGTATCCTCGGTTTCTTCCACTCTTTTTCCGTTTTCGTCCTCATAGAAAAAGCTGCCGTTCGTCCTGCCCCAAATTTTCTTTTTTCCGTTGCCGGGCAAACCGCAATCGGCAAGCTGACTCCACAAGAACACGCCGAAGTTATAGCCGGCTTTCACCACTCCGTCGGGATTGGGAAACGGATCTACGCTGTTGTATCCGTTGTTCATCTGCATGCCGTGAATAAAAATTATCGTTGGCTTGTTCGGGTCGTAGCAAACCTTATCCACTCCGTCTTTTACGGGCGTAGCTTTGCCGTATTCGTCGAAAAAGAACAAACCGAAAAGGTTGTCCTGATCGAGATGCTCCGGAATTTGAACGTCGGAAAGCTTCACCAACTGAACCTTACTGCCGACGGTAGCGCCGGTATAACATAAATAACCTACGAGTCCGATAGCCGCGACGAGAACGACTATAATTATCGCTTGTACGATTCTTTTTGCAACGGTCATAGTTTTCATACTCCATTATGATAATAAAAATATTTTATTGCATTATAACATATATAACGGGCTTTGACAAGAACAAAAACAGGCGGAGCTCCGCTAAAAAAAATTTATAAAAACGCTCTACAGCGTATTCCTTTCAACCGCGCCTCTTTTTCTGCAGAGAAGCGCGGTTATGCAATAAACGGCGGAATACGCGAGTATAAACGCCCCTCCTATTACGGCAAGCTGCCACGGGAAGACGTAATAATAGACGTATCTGTCGATTATCTTAGCAAAATCGGGCAAGATTACGTTGACGATAACCGACAGCGCGATACCTATGGATGTACCGGTGAGAGAAATAATCAGACCTTCCAGGAGTCCTAGTAAGGCGTAATTCTTTTCGTCGAGACCGCACGCTTTGAAAATTTCGAATTCCCTTTCCCTCGACATTACGGTAACGGCGGTAAGATTAATGACTCCCACGAGAGCGACGACGCCGACGGCAATCTGCAAAATAATCAACAGAGTCTTTATCCCCGTTATACCGACGCTCGTCGCGTAAGCCCAATCCTCCATACCGAGGATATAACAAGAGTTTTTTTCCGCTTTATCGCGCAAATCCCTATAAAGATCCTCCGCGGAAACGTCCTTTCTCGTATATAAAAACAACATATTCTCATCGGGCAGATAAGCCTTGCCGTCTATGCGGAAGTCCTCCTTCCTTATAGCCATAATTCTGTCGTCCGCCGTTACGGTCATATCTATCCCTACGACGCAAAATTCGTCGTAAAGGCGTTTCCCCCCGTTGCCGGACGCGAGGGTAAGCGTAACGCTGTCTCCCTTTTTTAAGTTAAACCTGTTTGCCAAGTCGTAAGTGATTATTACCGGATGCAAAGCCGAGTCGAAAGCCTCCGCGTCCTCGGCGGAAAGCTCCGGACAGATTCCCGACAGCGCTTCAGAGTCGTCTACGCCATACACTGTAAATTCTCGATTTACGTTATCTTTATTCCATATAAAGGTATCCCAAACATACATATATGCCCTATCTACGCCGTATACCTCTGACATCTCACGAGCAATCGAATTCATATCGGTAGCTACGATACTGTCCACGACGAAATCCGCCTCGTAGCGCGCGTTTTTCGGAGTGACCGCCCCTATTATGACGTCAACTATGCTCACTACGGCAAAAGCAAACACCATAATACTGCCGACCATTCCCGATAGCGTATTACCGGAGGGATTGCGTTTTACTGTCAATCCCGAAAGACGTATTATTCCTCTCCGCCGGAAAAGACTCGATACCCCTCTTATAAGATAAGGCGTAACGAAGTAGGTAAAGGCTCCCGCGCAAAGCACGAGGAACACGACGCTTATCACGTTGCCGCGGACCACCGCGGTAAGAACCGCCGCTACTGAAAGCACTACGGCGGACGAGACGAGAGGAACAAAACTCTTCTTTTTTATCGCTTTCGCCTTATCTCCCGTAGCGGTACGCACCGATTCTTTGCCTGCCTTCAACACGGGGAAAACCGCGCTTATCGTGCTGACAGCCATACCGAACAAGACGGACAAAACGTAATCAGTCGCGCCGAAGCTGACCGCGTCGGGGAAATTGGGAATAACTTTATTCACCGCTATGCCCATTCCTATACGTCCCAGCACCGTACCGAGCACCGCGCCCGTAAATCCGTAAAACGCACCCTCGAAAATAAGCGTCCCCGCGATTTGTCCGTTTGTCGCACCCACCGTCTTAAAAACGATAAGCTCGTTTATTCTCTTCTTTGCCACGACGAGAAAAGACGTATACAATATAAAAATCATAAGCGCGGTGACGAACACCAGAGCTATTCTAAGCAACCTTTTGTTGCTTTCCGCTATCCTGTATATTTCCGCATAATCCACGCTTTCGGCAACCGTAGCGTCGTCTCCGAAGTATTCCGTGGCTTCCGCCAAAAACTTCTCTTTGTCCGCTCCTTCTTTCAGCGCGACGTTAGCCGTGCTTATCAGTCCCTTGTTGCCTATAGTGGAAAAATCAGCAATCACGTTGTTGACGACGTTGTTTGCGAAAATTCCGTAGTTTTCAAAAACGTAGCTTACGGTAAGAGTGCGGTACGTTTTGTACATCTCCAGATAAACGTCTATGGTATCGCCCGCTTTTATTCCGTTTTCTTCGGCAAACGAACGCCCTACCCACGCTTCGGGGCAATCGTAGCTGTATTCGTAGCTGTCGTATACGACGAGCTCTTTTCCGTGCCTGTCGGCATATCCCCGCAAATCGGTGGCTTCAATCATCACCACCTTGCTGTACGAACCCGAAGCGGGCTTGTACAATCCCGCCGTCTGCAAATATTTTTCGACGAAATCAACGTCCTCTCTTCCCGACAAAAATTCGTCGAGCTCCGACTCGGAGAACACCGTCGCGCTCACGGTAAAATCGGCGTCCTTTCCCAACCTCGCTTTAATGGAAGTCTGCAGATTGACAAACAAATCCCCGATAGTAAGCGTAACGAAAAACAACATAGAAACAACCGTTACCGTCAAAATAACGATAATAAGCTGTCCTATATTATCCCTTATACTCCTCAAGGTATGGTTAAAAAGAGTTTTCAACCTTCCGTTTCTCCGTTTTTCTCTTCGTCGTTAGCTTTATCCGCGTATTCCTCTTTCCCGAAAAGCTTAACCGCGCTTTCTTCCGATTTTTCCTCGCGCTCCTTAATAACGGTATCCTCGATAATCCTTCCGTCCTTTATTCTTATAAGCCTCGTTCCGTAGGTAGCGTTGTGCTCGCTGTGCGTAACCTGCAATACGGTCGTTCCCAGCTCTTCGTTTACTTTTTTAAGCAAGCGCATAATTTCTTCGCTGCTTTCCGAATCCAGATTGCCGGTAGGTTCGTCCAGAAATATAATTTCCGGCTCGTAAATAAGCGCGCGAGCTATCGCCGTGCGCTGTTGCTCCCCTCCCGACAATTCGGCAGGCATCTTATCTACGATATCTTCGATTTTCAGATACTTTATCAAAAAATCGAACTTTTCCGCATAATCCTTCGTATTTTTTCCGTCCAGAATGAGAGGAAGATTTATGTTTTCCCCCACCGTAAGATAGGGCGCGAGGTTAAAAAACTGAAACACAAACCCTACTTTAGTGCGGCGCAACACGGCGAGCTCATTTTCCTTGAGTCCGCTTATTTCCCGTTCGTCGAGATATACCGCCCCTTCCGTCGGTCTGTCCATACCTCCGAGTATGGTAAGCAGCGTGCTTTTACCGCTACCCGACGCGCCGAGTATCGATACGAATTCCCCCTTCTCCACGGCAAGATCCACGCCTTTCAGCACGTCTGTCCTGCCGTCAAAACTTTTTTTCAATCCTTCAGCCTTCAGCATATCACTCCAACCCCTTCGTTGCGTTATAAAAAATCTGAGACGTCCACATAAAAGCTATCGAGGACGCGATTTCTCCTCCTTCTTTTTCGAGAGCCCACAGATTGCGCGCTTCCGTTGCGAGAGCCTCCTTTTCGGACGCGCTCATAGCCGAAAGCGTATCTTCCGTCTCCGTAAGATCTTTCAGCCCTTCCACCGCGGAAAAGAATCTCTCGAAAGCCTGTTCGCTTGTGTCGAAAATTTCTCCGAATTCCTCGTTTTCCAATAATTCCGGATTTATTCCTGCTGTGACCATTCTCGCGCAATAAAGATCTTTCGAGAAGCTTACCAGGCGCGCCTTTAACGAGCCGACGTCCTCTCCCAAAACGTCTCCGTATTCCGAACCGAACGCCTCGATTCCTTTATCGACGGCTTTTGCAAATCCCGCGTGCGACAAAACGAGAGCGTCAATAGAGCCGTTCTCCGCATATTGTCTCGCATATTCTATGTCGGCAACCTCAGCCTGCCTCAGAACGCATCCGATAAGCGGCAACAAAAGCCCGATTTTTCCGCTCATTTTTGCAGAATATGCGTTAATCTCGGTAGCATACTCCTTATCCGAACCGTAATTCCAGCGAAGTCCCAGCACCTTTTCCACATTGTCAGCGCCGGCGGCGTTGACCGCGATGAGAGTGCTGCCCAGCTCGTAAAGCGCGGATTTTACCACGCTTGAATTGACGTAATTGCCCGTCCCTTCCTTTATATCGGATAAAGACGTTATAAAGTAAGCGGTAGACGACGCGAGTCTGACGAAATTCTCTTTCCCTACCGAATGCAACGCAAGCCTGTATTCGTCGGAAAAATTTTTATCGAAATAATTGTACAAAACCAAACCGGTTTCTTCCCCCGTAAGTCCGCTCTCCGTAAAAAATCCGTTCAAAAAATTACTTATCGTCGTAAGTCCGGAGGACTTAAACAGCTTTTCCAATTCCTCGTCCGTCATATTTTCTATGTCGGTTCTGCCGAAAACGTCCTCGATGCCGTATTTTTTCAACGCGCTCGCCATAGTGCCCAGCTTGTATGCCGGCACTCTCGCCGTCGACAGAGCTTCGAGAAGCTGATCGGCGAATTTTTCGAGATTTATCTGATTAGAAATCGGCTGCAAATACTTGGCTACCGCCTCGCGGAAAAGATTCGCATAATAAAAATTTTTTTCGGTAGAGTAATTTATCGGCGCGGAATCGAAAAAGAACTCTCTTTCTTCGTTGTTTTTATTGCTTTCGACGGCGACGTAAACCGATCCGCCGATAATCGCGGCGGAAATGAGGGTAATCAATACGATTATTATTATGTTTTTTGCGCGTACCGAAAGCATAAATATATTTTACTATATTTTATATATTTTATCAACGCTATAAATAAAAACGGATTGAAAAACGAAATTTTTAATAATATTGCGTTCGCAACGCAAAAAAGCTTTCCGAATTCCACGGCAAGCCTTATTTCGTTTTACTAAAACTTATTCAATTTTTAACCGAAAAAGCCAGAGGTTTGACGCGCCTTGCTATCGCGATGCAAATCGCTCCCTTCAAAAGGTCGGACGGTATAAACACCACGTAAAAGGTCATAAGAGTCTTCCATATATCGACGCTTTCGCCGAAATAAAAATTTTTCAACAAAAGGTAATATGAAATACCGCATATATAGATAATCAGCGTGCCGACGGTAACGGCTACCACGGAATTTTTCACCGTCTTTTTCTTGGAATAGATAAGACCTGTAACGAAGCCGCAAACCAAAAATCCCAAGGTAAACCCGAACGTCGGGTAAAGTAGGTATCCTACGCCCCCTCCCATAGCGAACACGGGCAGTCCGGCAATTCCGAGAAGAATATATATAGCTACCGTAAACGCGCTTTGCCACCCCATAACGAGAGCGCACAAAATAACGGCGGCCGATTGCAACGTGAACGGCACGGGCGGAAACACGGTAAAGCTAATCTTTGCCGTAACGATAAACAGCGCTAAAAAAATTCCGTGATAAGCAAGTCTTTTCGTTCTGTTCATACCCTTACCGAAATAATCTCTTTTGCGGTGCGGAGAGGCACGGGAGTGACTCCGTTTTTACAGACGACGACCTGCTCGACGGTACCTTCTTCCTCAAAGTATTTTACGATGACGGTAACTTTATCTCCGTTTTTTACCGAAAAACCGTCGGCTAAATACCATCCGAAACCTTTGCCGTCGGGCTGTTTTTTATCGAACGACACCTTAGCGAAAACGTGTTCTTCGCCCTCTTTTAGTTTTCCTCCGCACAAAGAATGTATCATAATAATTTGAATTGCTTCTTAAAAACGGCGTTTCGCAAAGAAACGCCGTTTTTTTATCGAGCTTAAAAAAGCTTATTTTGCTCTGTCAACCTTAGCCATATGAACGATAAGGTCAACAACCTTGTTGCTGTAACCCCATTCGTTGTCGTACCAGCTGACGAGCTTCATGAAGTTGCCGTTAAGAGCGATACCTGCGGAAGCGTCGAACACGGAGGTTCTTGCCTCGCCGACAAAGTCGGTGGAAACGACTGCGTCTTCGGTGTAACCGAGAACGCCCTTCATATAGGTTTCGCTTGCTTCCTTTACAGCCGCTTTAACTTCGTCGTAGGTAGCTTCTTTAGCGAGTCTGACGGTAAGGTCTACTACGCTGACGTCGGGAGTGGGTACGCGGAACGCCATACCGGTAAGCTTGCCGTTGAGCTCGGGAATAACTTTTCCAACCGCTTTAGCCGCGCCGGTAGAAGAAGGAATGATGTTTGCGCCGGCTCCGCGTCCGCCTCTCCAGTCTTTCTTGGAGGGACCGTCGACGGTCTTCTGGGTAGCGGTGGTAGCGTGTACGGTGGTCATGAGACCTTCTACGATGCCGAACTTATCGTTGATTACCTTAGCGAGAGGAGCGAGGCAGTTGGTCGTGCAGCTTGCGTTGGAAACGACCTTCATCTTCTTGTCGTAAGCGTCGAGGTTTACGCCGCAAACGAACATAGGAGCGTCTTTGCTGGGAGCGGTAATAACTACCTTTTTAGCTCCGCCTTTCTTTATATGAACTTTGGCAAGCTCGGTGGTGGTGAACACGCCCGTAGCTTCGGCGATATATTTGGCTCCGCAGGATTTCCAATTGATGTTGGCGGGATCTTTCTCTGCGAAAACGGTGATTTCGTTGCCGTTTACTACGAGTTTGCCGTCCTTAACTTCAATCGTTCCGTCAAATCTGCCGTGAGTGCTGTCGTACGTAAGCATATATTTCATATAGTTTACGTCGATAAACGGGTCGTTGATACCTACGACCTTAACGTCGTTTCTGGCGCAGCAAGCGCGGAAAACCAAACGTCCGATTCTTCCGAAACCGTTAATACCAATTTTTACTTTTGCCATTATTTATTTCCTCCTAATGGAATTTTTTTCAACGATATTTTAATATTTTCAAATAAAAAATGCAACTGTTTTCAATTGCATTTTTTAAGAAATTTTATTATTTTGCCACTATGTTGATTATGCGTCCTTTCACGTAAACGATTTTTATGATTTCCATCGTTTTTAAGGGCTCGAAAACCTCTTTCGCCTTGTTTACCGCCGACTCCTCGTCCTCGTCTTTACCGACCGTAACTTTTCCTCTCAGCTTTCCGTTTACCTGTACGGGGATTTCCACCACGTCGTTTACGAGGTCTTTTTCGTCGTAAACGGGCCACGAGGTCTTTTCTATCTTTCCGCCCGTAAGCATTTCGTACATTTCGCTCGTTATGTGCGGAGCTACGGGATAGAGAAGCTTGACGAAAGTTATGAGCTCGTCCTTTCTTACCGAACCTCTCGAATAAAAGACGTTTACCGCGGTCATAAGAGCGGCGATAGCGGTATTGTATTTTACCGATTCGTAGTCGTCCGAAACCTTTTTAATAACGCTTGCCATATTTATGTCGGAGCCGTCCGTTTCTTTTATCATGTCCATAAGGTTCCAGACTCTGTTGAGGAAACGCCAGCATCCCTTTACGCCTTCTACCGACCAGGGCGCAGGCTTTTCGTAATCCCCGATAAACAGTATAAACGTTCTTAAAACGTCCGCGCCGTATTCCGCGATAACGTCGTCGGGATTTACCACGTTTCCGCGCGATTTGCTCATTTTTTCTCCGTCGGTTCCGAGAATAAGTCCTTGCGCCGTTCTCTTTTTATACGGTTCGGGCTTGCCGACCACGCCGATATCGTACAAAAACATATTCCAGAATCGACTGTATATTACGTGTCTCGTCACGTGCTCCATGCCGCCGTTGTACCAGTCCACCTGATTCCAATACTCGTACGCTTCTTTGCTGACGGGCAGCTCTTTGCAATCGGGACTCATATAACGGAGAAAATACCAGCTGCTTCCCGCCCATTGAGGCATAGTGTCCGTCTCTCTCTTAGCAGGAGCGCCGCAAACGGGGCAAACGGTGTTTACCCAGTCGGTGACTTTACTTAAAGGACTGGACGCGTCGTCGGTGGGAGAAAAGTCCTCCAAGGGAGGAAGCTTTAGCGGAAGCTCCGATTCCGGTACCGGAACCTGCCCGCATTTCGGACAGTTTATTATAGGTATGGGTTCTCCCCAATACCTCTGACGGTTAAACGCCCAATCTTTCATCTTATAGTCGGTTTTCGCCTTGCCCACTTTGAGCTCTTCCATCTTCTCTATCATGGCTTTTATGGCGTCCTTGACTTCCATACCGTTAAGAAAACCGCTGTTTACCATTCTTCCGCCCTCTTTGGCAACGTAGGGCTCCTTCTCTATATCTCCGCCCTCTATTACCTCTACTATCGGAAGGTCGAACTTTTTGGCAAACTCATAGTCGCGCGTATCGTGCGCGGGCACCGCCATAATGGCTCCCGTGCCGTAATCCATCATTACGTAATCGGCGGTAAATACGGGTATGTCCTTACCGGTAATCGGATTTATTGCGGTCAGCCCCTTTACGGGCACTCCGCTCTTTTCCTTCGACATGTGAACGCGCTCGAATTCCTTTTTCATCTTGGCTTTGCGCTGATATTCCGCCACCTCGTCGATATTTTCTATCCTGTCGACAAATTTTTCGAGCATTGGATGTTCGGGACTTACCACCACGAACGTCACGCCGTAAATCGTGTCGGGGCGAGTGGTATAGACGTTGAGCGGATAGGTTTCTTCCCCGCATTTTACGTTAAAAATAACCTCCGCTCCGCGACTTTTTCCTATCCAATTGGCTTGTTCGGTCTTTATCTTGTCGAGGAAATCAAGGTCTTTCAACCCTTCGAGCAATCTTTCGGCGTAATTTCTGATTTTCAAAAACCATACGTCCTTTACCTTCTGCTCCACTTCGCTGCCGCAGCGATCGCAGACGCCGTTCTGGCTCTCCTCGTTGGCAAGCACGACCTTGCACTTGGGGCAGAAATTCACGAACGTCTTGGACTTGTAAGCAAGTCCTCTCTTGAACATCTGAAGAAAAATCCATTGCGTCCAACGATAATACTCCGGATCCGTCGTATCTATAGTGCGGTCGTAGTCGAAAGAAAAACCGACCTTACGTAGCTGCTCGTCGAAATGCTTTATATTTTTGTCGGTAACTATTCTGGGATGCTGTTTCGTCGCCATGGCATAGTTTTCGGTAGGCAGACCGAAAGCGTCGTAGCCTATGGGGAAAAGTACGTTGTAGCCTTCCATACGTCTTTTGCGCGCCACGACCTCCAACCCGGAATACGCCCTGATATGTCCCACGTGTATTCCCGCTCCCGACGGATACGGAAACTCTATCAGAGCATAAAATTTCTTTTTGCCCTTCTCTTCCGTCGCATGAAAAATATCGTTATCGTACCAATACGCCTGCCATTTGGCTTCGATTTCTTTCGGATTATAAACTTTTGCCATAACTCCTCGCATTTGTTTTTTGTAATTTACGTTAGATTTTAACACTTAAAAAAATCAATGTCAAACGTAGCTTATGCTTTTATAATATTTCGGGCAAAAACTCCGTCCCGACGAAACGGTCGTCGGGACGGAAAAGTCTCGTTACGAGCAGAATTTTACGTTAAAAAACTTCGTCAGCAATTCTATCGTCCTATCTCGCTGTTTCGAAATAAAATTACGCGAAAATCCGCTGAGCCTGGAGTACTTTCTTACGGAAACCCCCTCTAAATACGTTTTTTCTATGATATCCCTTTCTCCCGCGTCGAGAAATTTGAGACAGTGCCGCAAAAATCTTGCTTCTTCGTCGGGTTTTCCGAATACCCCTTCCGCTTTTTCCCTTTCGCTCAGCTCGGTTAAAATCCGTTCCACCTTTTCGGGCGTATAAATCATTCTATCTCTATCGACAACCATTCTTTTATCACCCCGCTTTTTTCCATATCCTCGCTGTAATCGCACTTTTCGCAGATACCCTCGAGTATCCATACCCTCATAAGACCGAAATCGTATCCTCTCCTTATAAAAAGGATAAGCTCTTTCCCCGTCTTTCCGTCCTTATAATCGACGCGCAATTCTTCCTTGTCGCCTCCGATAAGTTTTTCTGCGCTTGCGCGGAACGCGCGCCTGTCCATTTCTTCGTTGCATACTATCTCTTCATAATCGAAAATTGCCCCTTTGGTCAATACAAGTTTGTTTATCATACTACCTCCGTAGTTTTTTTGAATTTTTCGACGTCGAATTAACTTTATCCTAACTTTTCCGACGACCGATACGTATGTTATAATTTGGCGTAAAATGTTGTATCTGCACGAATAAGCTCGCATTATGCGTTATTTTATAAAATAACGACGCAATTTTGTATTTGTTGCCGATTTATTTTTTTGTTGCAATAAAATATGCGCTTTGATATAATTATTGTTATGAAATACTTTAATCAGACTTTGGCATATTTATTCAGATACGGAAGAGGAAGACGCTTTTTAATCCTGTTCCTTCTTGCCGTCCTGCCGTCCGCGGCTATCGCGTATGCTTTTCCTCTCAGCGATTACGTTTCTTTCATCGCGGATTTCGGGAGTATAACCTACCGCGACTTTCCTTCGATGTGGAAAGACGCTTTTAACTGCGATCTATATTCTCTGATAGCTCTTGCCGCGGCTTTCGTGCTGTTCGTGCTCTTTACCGCTTATTCCGCTACGGTAATAACCCGAAGCATAAGGGTGGGGGAATTCGGGCTTACCAAAATAATAAATTCGGTCAACGAAAACTTTTTTCCTGCCGTTGCCGTAACCGTTTTTTATTTCGTAACGGTTTTCGTCGCGCACAATATCTTTATATTGCTCGCGTTCCTGTTCATGCACGTAAAGTCGAGAGTGTTCGGCACCGTTCTTGCCGCTTTGTTTTTAATACTTATATGCGTCGCCGTCACGTACTTCTTTTCCGCGCTGACGCTGTGGCTTCCCACGATGAGCTTTTCGGGACAATACGTAACCAAAGCCTTCGTAAACGCGTTTTATAAATCGAGAAACTATCAACGCTACTTCTTCCTGCCTACGGTCGTCGTGACCGCGGTGTTGGCTGCGTTTGCCTTCGTCGCGCACTTCGCCGCTTCGGTGTGGTACGTTAAGTGGATAATAAATACTTTGGGTTTCGCTCTGTCTTATACTTTTTCTTTATCCTTTTCGGCAATATGCTATTGCGATACCGAATCGATAACGCGAGAAGATATGGCAAAACGATATTTCGGGAGGTAATAAATGCCGATTAAAAATTCTTTTTCCCAGCTTTTCTGCAATTTTAAGCTGGTGGGAAAAATATTCTTGTTTATCCTTATAATAATGCTCGTAGCGACGGCGGTGCTTATGAGTATACTTTCCCCTGTTCT
Organism: Christensenellales bacterium; assembly: GCA_051887955.1. Lineage (GTDB taxonomy): Bacteria > Bacillota > Clostridia > Christensenellales > DTU072 > CAG-1782. Next base: position 10,405 of record JBJFAO010000004.1, on the reverse strand, counting down.
GGAAGGTTATTTCCATAAAATGCAGGAAGAAGCTCCCATATCTCCCGAAGAATTTATCAAACACCCGATAAAATCCATGGAAAGATTTTTTGCTTTCTTTACCGAGTTTTTGCAAGCCAATTCGGATATGGTCTCAAAACGCGTCGTTTATATCGTGCTCGTCGTGATAGCGGCTCGTTTTTTACTCCTGTTACCGCTATTCCCCGTCAATAAAATTTTGCACGAAAAAATGACGAGCGGTTTCGACGTGGGACTTTTTAACGCCTTCGTCAACACCCTTGCGCAAAATCTTTTGTTCAATCTCGTGTTTTCTCTAATCACCGGATTCGTCGACTTAGCCATATTTACCGGCATAATTTATCTGACGTCGGCTTTGCTCAAAATAATCGGCGTAATATCTCTCCCGATATCCCTGCTTATCGCTCTTGCGTTGTACTCTCTGAGAGTAACCGTATTCTGTCAATGGCTTCCCGAATATTTTATGAACAAACCGAAAAACGTTTTTCTTGCTCTCGGAGCAGGGCTGAAAACCGGATTTAAGCAATTCCGCAAAAATTATATCTGCATATTCGTCACGTTCATAATCTATTTCGCGATAGGAGCGTCCACTCTGTTCACGACGTTCGGTCTCGTGCCGATATTGCTTATTCCTACTATTATGGTCACTCATACTTCGCTGTGCCTTATACTGAATTATACCTACCATAAGCACAAATATTTTACCGACAACGGCGTCACCGTCTACAATCCCGTAAAAAAATACTGAACCCGTTTTTATTGAATATCTGCCGTCCTTTCAAAATGAAGGACGGCTTATTTTTTTGCTCTCTTATCCGTTGCGTCAGCCTCGTTTCTACAATACGGAAACATTTTTTTTCCGTCGGATGAATACAATCTTTATATGAAAAAATTTCGCGTTCATCCTTTGTTTTTGCCGTTCGCTCTTTTTCTGTTCGCAAGCGGAAAGGGGCTTTTGTTCCTCTATTCAGTAATTGCGGTAATTTTGCACGAATACGCCCATTACGCGATAGCCAAAAGCTACGGCTACGGAGTCAAAAAACTGACTCTTGCGCCCTACGGCGCGGTGCTTTCCGCCGAATGCGGCTTGCCGGACAAAGCGTACTTTTTCACCTGCTCCGCAGGACCGGCATGCAACCTTATTCTCGCATTGACCACTGCGGCTATATGGTGGGCGTTCCCGTCGACGTATGCTTTCACTCTCGATTTTTTTAAGGCTAACGTCGCGATAGGCGCGTTCAACCTACTGCCTCTCTTCCCTCTCGACGGCAGCCGTATGCTGCTTTCCGCGGTTAAAAACAAACTGAGATGTCTCAAAATTCTGCGCATAATAAGCCTTGCTTTCGCAGGATTGTGCCTTGCGTTATTCGTTGCAAGCGCATTTTTCAAAATTTCTTACTCGCTGTTTCTGGTCGCCGTTACGCTGATTTTCGGTTCTCTGGAAGAAGGAAAGGAGGAAAAATACGCTCTCCTCTTCAAACGCGCGTATTACCTGAAGGACTGCTCTCGTCCCCTCATAAAAAAAGAACTTTTCGTATATACGTCGTTAAAGATAAAGAGACTCCTGCGAGAGCTGAATAACGAAGCTATTTACGTCGTCAACGTAATGGACAACAATATGAAAACGAAAAAAGTCCTCCGCGAAGAGGACTTGGAAAAAATGTTTTTTTTCGATTCCGACAAGACGATAGGAGAATTCCTCCTCTCAATATCTTGACAGATACTTTCTTTCGTCAGCAAACTTTTTGTGCCTCGAATACGCCGCGACCGCTATGACGACAACGATAACCAGCGCGACCGCAACGATAGCGACGAGAGGAACGAATCCGACTACGGTCTCTTGCAGAGTTTTACTTTCGTAAACGGCTATCGCGGATATCTGCTCCGACGTAAACGTAACTACCGTCCCGTCCCCGGCGGCTTTTATCCCCTTTACGGTTTCACCGCTCATTCCCGATATATCGAAATCGGTCAGCTCTTTTACCTGCCCGTCGTAGGTCTTAACGTAAATTATATCTCCGTCGGAAAGGTTCAGTTTTATACTGTAAGCAAATTCTCCCTCGATTTTACCGTTGTAACGCAACTCGTAATATTCTTTTATTTTTTTCGAATTCGGAAGCAAAACGTTGTATCCGAGAGCCGTATTCATAGCTTTTTCGTTGCTTTCGAGGGCGGTCTTTTCCGACTTTACTACGTTAAAATCGAGATAAACTCCCACCTCTCCTTTCATAGTAACGTTGTCGACGGAGATATTCGTTCTTTCGATTATCAGCTCCGCCCCTACGTATACGAAACTGTAATTTTTGCTCTCCGCTCCCCTTGCCGTAACTGTATAAATTCCCGGCTCGACAGGAACGTCCGCCACCGCTTTCTTAGACAATATGCTCTCGTCTTCGCCGTTGACGAAGCCTTCGTATTTTATTTGAGACACGAACGTTTCGCCCTCTTTTATTCTTCCTCCCGTCGTAGTCACCGTCACCACGGCGGGTTGAATCACGTATTCTTTTTTTATACCGTTCGACGAGCCGTTTTCTCCGAGAACGTACCTGTCGTTACCGAGTCCTACAACGTAAACGGCGTAAACGCCGGCGTCCGTCGAGTTTATATCGTCGTAAGAATATTCTATATCGAAAGAATCTCCTTCTACGGCGTTGATTACGGCAGCCTCGATATCCGTTCCCTGTCTACGTCCGTTATAAACGTAACTCTCCGCCCCTCCGAATGCAATTTCCGCTATTCTGGGCATAACGTTAACGACGACCGTTCCTCTCACTTCGGCGAAATTGCCGTTGTCTGCAGGACGGAAAACGTAACCGAAGGAGGCTTCTCCGACGTCGGAAACGATTTGTTGCGAATCCTCCCATTCCAATACGCCGCCGACGGGCGAAGAACCGTAGCGCGCCGCTCCGAGCAACGACACCTTACCCAATACGTCTCCGTATCTTAACGTGAACGCTTCCGCGTAGCAAACCACTTCGGGTACCGCTCTTACTATAAAGAACCTGTTGCTTTCTACGTCTATTCTGTCTATAACGTAATTTTGTCCGTCGTTATAATCGCCGCGTATATAAGAATAAGCTCCTACCGTTTCGCCTGCCGTTCTCTTTATCTCCACCCTCAACACGCTCTTATCGTCCCATTCCGCAAGGGAAAATCCCTCTTTTATCGAAAAGGTAAATTCCGGATCGCTTTGTCCGTACTGCTTTGTCGCCGCGTCCGCGACGAGCTCCAGATGTCTCGGTTTTATCTCGAAGCTTCTGCCTTCCAAGCCGTAGGATATGTCATAATTTTTATTGTTTTCCGCCGTAAGCGTGCCGACGTCTATCGCATAATAACCTACGTTTTCCCCCGATTCTCGCGAGAGCTTACCCTGCAATACCACGGGAGTCCCGTCGGGCAATCTGTCCAATTTTTCCGACGTAGTCCCGTCTATTATCTCATAAAGTATACCTTCGTCTTTATCTCCGTACGTCTTTTCGTTTTTGATATCGTCGGGAATAGTTATTCTTACCGATTTTTTCTTCACGGTAATGACGTTGTTCGCCGATACGGCTATTTTGTATCCGTCGCTGCTTCCGCCGAAGAAGCTGACCTCGTACGTGCCGATACCGTCGATTTGTCCGACGCTCGCTTCGGGCGGAACGAAAGCCGATATTTCTCTCACGTCAACGATATCTGTTTGTTCGTAATCGAAAGTATAAATAAGGCTTATTTCTTCCACGTCGCCGAAATATCTTTCCCTGCAACCTACGTCGAGTCCGACGTAAACGGTGCCTGCCGTAACCTTTACCGAAACGAGGTCGCTGTATCCGTCCTCGTAATCGGCGCTGCCGCTACTTTTTAACCGGAAATAAAAGTTTTCTCCCGACGGATATTTTGTCGGAACGAAATAAATTCCCGTTTCGTCGGTCGTTACCGTCGCCGCCCCCCTCGAGTCGCCCGAACTCTCGTCCTTTTCAATAGACAACACGGCGTCGTTTATTTCGCTGTCGAGCGTTATCGCAAGCTTTCCTCCCACTTTTACCTCGTAAGAATCGAGGGAGAAAATTATTTTTTCGGGAGTAGCTTTCGCTACGGAAAACTCCAACGCGGCAACCGACTCTCCGAGCGTATAGTTTTTATCGTCGACTATCGGGACCGCACGGTAGCTCCCTGCGTGTACGACGTCCGTTTCCTCTCCGTTGCCGTCGTAAGAATTAAAGCTTACGTAGTTTTTCCCTCCGTTTACCGTAGTATAAACACCGTTTATCGCGCCGTTTTGACTCTCTCCGTTATATACGAGTCTTTCATAGCCGGAATAAACAAGGCGTTCTATTTCTCTGCTTACTATTATGAAAACGTAATCGTCGTAAACGAGAGTATAATTGGCGGAGTTTACGGTAGGTCTGACGGAATATCTCCCCACGTTCCAGCTCTTGCTCCCCGAAGGAAGCGCCTGCCAGGACGAATCTTCGTTTCCGTTCTCGTCAAGAAGAGCAAAGCTCCATTTCATATCGGCGTCTCCCACCGAATAACTCAGAATCGCGCCCGTTATTACGGGACGGTTGCCGTCGTAAACTCCCTTCAGCTTATCTTGCGGCACGGTAACTATAACTTCCCTGCGGCTTATCGTACAGGAATTTACCGTTATCGTTCTCTGTTCCGCTTTATAATTTTCGCTTCCGTTAACGACGAAATCGGATACCGTGGCGGCGCGGTCTCCCGCGTCCGTTCCGTTCCAGACTATCTTTGCCGAAATTTCTACGGCGTTTTGATCCGCGACCAATATCCCCGTCGTAACGGATAAATCTATCCTCTTGCCGACAAGCGTATCTTTGCCGTCGTATTCTTTGGACGCGTATTCCGACCAGAACTCGTTATCCCCCGCTATGGAAACCGTCTTTTTTGCTACGGAAGCGCTAATCTTTGCCGTTCCGCAAAATGCTGTTTCGCCCTTTTTGACAAGTCTTATCTTTATTACGTAATCGCCTGCGTCTTTAACGCTTTGCTTTACGTTTCCGTCGACGTCGTAAATAAGATACACGAAGGGCTCGAAAATATCGTCGCTCGTATTTGACGTAAATTCCTTTTCCGTCCCGTCGTACACGGGATTATCCTCGGAAAGCTTTATTTCGTATTTATCGAATACGCTCGCCAGCTCAACGGGAATATCCCGTTCGCTTGCGGAGGAAAGAACGTATTCCATCGTTATCTTTTCCCCGTCGTTGCCGAAAATGACGTCGGCGTAAAAGGGATTGTCGACGATATAATAACCGTACTTCGGGCTGAAAACGAATACCGCCTTCTGCCCCTGATAATAATACCCCTCCGTCAAGTCGGACGAAGCTATATTTTCTTCGCTTCCCGTCGCGAAAACAATCCTTACCCTGTAAGTAAATCTCGCGTAATATTTCATCGAGACTCCGCTCGTATTCTTTAAGTCGGCAAGCGTAAGAGTGTTGCCGGAGCTTATCCTCAAATCCTGCGCCGTCATTATCTCGGTTTTCGCGCCAACCTCGGGAGCAAACGTAAATACGGTAGAGCCTCCGTCGAAAGCGACCGCCGCCGAGCCGTTTCTGTCCACGAAAATTACGTCCCCGTAATCGTTGTGCGAATAGCTTTCTCTGCCGGCGACGACGAAGCCGTCTCCTTTAAGAAGATATTTGCTTCCGTTCATATCCACGTTGACGGTATTCGCTCTGTGTCCTATAAGTCCGTAAGCCGTTCCTGCCGCCGAGGTTATCGTGCCGGCAAAAACGGTATCCGCCACAACGGTATTGTTTTCGCAATAGCCGACTATCCCGCCGACGCTTCCGTTGCCGGAAACGGAAGCATAGCTTATTACTCCGTTAATAACCCCTCTGTTATATCCGGCTACGCTTCCGAGATATTCTCCCGTGGAAGCAAAAGAACAAGTATCGTCCAAAAACAGATTTTTTAACGAAAATTCTCTTCCGGTATATCCGAAAATACCTACGTAAGACAGCGAAGATACGACGTTTATATTGCTTATCTTGCGATAATTGCCGTCGATAACGCCGTTAAAACTGCGGTTGTCGGCATTCGCGACTCCTACGTACTGTCCTATCGGACGGAAATCGATACCCGAAAAATCCAGATTGTCGACGAGTGAAAAATATTTCCCCGAATAATCGTAATTTTTTGTCCTGTCGGACAACACGGCAAGCTGTTCCGCCCTTTCTATTAGATACGGATTGTCTCGGCTTCCCCACTCGGCGGCAGATAAATAATTTCTCCCGAAAAGTCTAATAGCCGAAGCGGAAACGGCAAGAAAACTCATTCCGTCGGAAATTTCCGTCAATTTCCTGTTTACGGGAGCGTAATCGCTGTCCGCGCTTCCCGTTTTGTAAGGCATAAAATCCGTCTGCGTGAAATTGTTTACGAACTCGTCGCTCAAAAATTCCGAAGTCGTTCTTCCGTAAAAACTGCCGTCGACGGGAGCTCCGTCGAGGTAATAGGCTATACTTATTCCCGTCGTATCTTTATCGAACAAAAACCCGACCGTGGGCACTGCCCCCGTAATCGAACCCGCTAAAAAAGCCGTTTCGCTCGTTACGTTATCGTTGCCGTCGAGGAGTATCCTGCCGATAAAGAAACCGTCTTTCAATTTCATATCCGTACTGCCGCGAAGCAAACCGAAAAATCCGCCCGTGGCGGCGGCTCCGCCGAGACCGTTTATTCCGCCGTTTACGGTTACTCCTACCGCTTTGCCTGAATTTTCCGCGCTCACGCCTCCGACGAGAGTCCCCTCGAGATAGCCGTTGACGGCGCAATCCGCAATCCGCCCGGAATTAATCACGGCTATTCCTCCGACTTTCGCTCCCGTTATTCTGCCGGCAAAAACGCACTCGGTTACCGTCCCGGCGTTCTCCCCTACGATACCGCCCGAATCGCCTCCCGACAAAACGAGCTTGGAATAGCTCGACGTTACCGTAGCCTCGGAATTGACCTTAGGAGATATGGACGCGGTAGTCGCTCTTCCGCTTTCGAGAGCTATTCCTTTGACTATGGCGCCGTTTTTCAATTCTCCGAACATCGCGCCGTCGAAGCATACTCCCGAAAGAGGATAATTTCTTCCGTCGAAGCTACCCGAAAAACCGTTCGTATCGCCGATTACGGGCGCGTTTAACAAAAAGCTTATCTCTTTCCCGATAGCATATGAAAGACCGTCGTAACCGTAACGAATATTGATTAGAAAAGCGGCGTTGCGATACTGCTGTTCGCTTCCGATAACAAACGGATTGTCCGCCGTTCCTTGTCCGCCGTCAAAATAATCGTACCTAAGAGCCGCTACCAGCTCGGAATCGCCGTACGCCTTATCGAATTTTATTATCGGCAAAATACCGTACGTCAACGACGCTTCGGGACAGGTAAAACTGCCGTCCGCAGGAAAAATGCCGTTGGTTAAATCCACGTAAGAAGCTCCCGTTCCGTCCGTGCCGTCGGTTATGAGGTCGGAATTGTAATAAACGTCAGAAGCCACCGCAGAACCGCTCTGAGCCACCGTTCTGAAGGTCTCGGCTTCTATCGCCGCTTCGTTTACGGTGCCGAAGGTTCCGTTAAAATAAGATGTTTTTATCGTTATCGTTCCTCTGCCGCAAATTCCCGCGACAAAAGAAGCTCCGCTGATTTTCGCTGTTATTCCGCAGGCGGAAACCGTTGCCGAGAGGGCGTCTCCCACTATTCCTCCCACCGCTCTCCTGCCGGTTACGTCGGCGGAAACGTGGCAAACGTCGATTTCGACGTTTTCGGCATAACCGAAAATTCCTCCGACGGCTATTGCCTTATATGCGGACACAACGCCTTTGTTGAGAAGATTTTTTACCTCTACCGCGCCCTTTATTTCGCCGGCGATACCTCCGAGACGATTGTACGTATCCGCCGTTCCCGCGGATACCTTGCCGGCGTTGACGCAATTTTTTATACTCGCGTTTACCGCGGAGCCGACTATTCCTCCGACAAAGGAATTGCCCTTTACTGCCGACGAGTTTTCGCAATCGGCGATTATTCCTCCGTCAAGGGTTTTCGCGGTTATTCCTCCCACGTAAACGTCGCCCGTCACCGTTCCCGTTACCGACGAGGAAAGAACGGCGCCGTAGTTAACGCAGGCTATACCGCCGGCAAGCGAGCCTTGCACGTCGCATTCCGCAACGAGATTTTTTACCGTCCCGGCGGCGCCTATCGTATCGAACAATCCCGCGCTTGTCGTATCTTGACAGGAATACGTCACCTTGTGAAAATAGCCGTCGAAACAACCGTTGAACGCAACGACTCCCGATTCGGTTTTTCCCAAAGGCAGAATATTTTGTTTTACTACGGAAACTCCGAGCCTGACGTAAACGCCTGCGTAATCGTAAAGAGACGCGTTTTGCCAAAACAGGTTCCAGTCCTCGTCGCTCGCTATTACGAAAGGTTCTTCTGCACTCCCCGTGCCGTCGGAAAAGAGCTTCCTTTTCAGATTTTCGGCATATTTTGCGTTTTGTTCTTCGACGACGAAAGACGGACAATCGAGATACCCGTATCCGACGTCAAAAACGCGTTTTACCAAAGACGCTTCGGAAAAAAGATTTTTACCCGACAACATATCGTATTCCGTCGCCGTACTAAATCCGGCGGGAATGGTCACGTTTGAGTCTCCGACAACGCTTCGGATACTCCTTTCGCCGACGTTGTAAACTCTGCCCGATAAAGAATCGGTAGAGGTAAGACACCCTATAGCCGAACCTATAGAAATCCCGCTTGCGGTAATGGAAGCGTAATTATAACAATCGGAAACGGTAGCCGAGGTCTCCCCGACTATCCCTCCGACGAATTTCACGTTGTCGGGGCAAACGACTCCGCCTGCGTTTACGCATGCAAAAATCAATCCGTTTTTACCCGAAGATTTGCCGACTATACCGCCCGCATAATTTTTAGCGCGCACTTCGCCTACGTTGAGACAAGAGCGTATTTTGCCGATGTTTTCTCCGGCTATTCCTCCCGTAAAAGAGTCTGTCCCGGACACCGTTCCGCCGTTTATGCAATCGATTATTTCTCCCGCGTTATAGCCGACGACGCCGCCCGTGTGCGCGACGCCGGATACGGAAGCCTCGCTGACGGAACGGGATATGACGCCGGAATTGTAGCCGGCTATACCGCCTACGTACTCGTCGCCCGTCGCGACGCCCTTTACGGTAATATTTTTTATTTCTCCGTAGCTACCGACGTACCCGAACGGAGCCGAATAATCGGAGGCGGAAACCGCAATCGTAAGTACGTGTCCCTGCCCGTCGAATATTCCGTTAAACGGGTTGGTAGCGCTTCCGACCGACAACGAAGAAGAAAGGGTTACGTCATCCGTTAACACGAATTTTTTTCCTATCGTGGGATTGTCGGCGGAATAGGACGCGAGAGCTTCGAAATCCTCCGCCGAGCCTATTTCGTATTCGTCTGCGGGAAGGGCTATGTCCGACGCGACGAGAGCCGAAGCCGCTTCGGTATCGGGCGCGGCAAATATCGCCAACAACGCAAATACCGCCGCCGTTATTATGCAGATAAGTCCATTCCGTAAACGCTTCATACGCCCTCGTTAAATATATTTTATATTTTTAATAATTGTACCATATCCGCGCGCACATTTCAACAACTAATTTTTATCCGATACTTAACAAACCGCATTCGCGTTTTTCCGCAAAAATTTTTGCTTTGCCTCTCGGAGAAATAAATATCTAAAAGTAAAAAAACAGGCGCCCGAAACAACACGTTTCGGGCGCCCTTATCCGCAAATATCGCAAATCAATCGTGAGATTTCAGGTTGCTGTTTTTTACGCCGTATTTTACGTTTATTTTTCGCCAGCTCGCCAACACCCTGACGACGGCTATTATCGCGGCAGTCAGATAAGTGGCAAGACGAGGATCGGTTCTGCCCTGAATAAAATAATACAGCACGCAACCGAATATGGAAGCGAGAGCGTATATCTCTTTACGCAAGACTATAGGTTTTCTTCCCGAAAGGACGTCCCTTATCATTCCTCCGCCGACCGCGGTTATGGTCCCGACGAAAACCATAACTATAAAATTGTCGCCGTATCCGCAGGAAACCGCCGCTCGGCATCCCGTAACGGTAAAAATTCCCAAACCGAGAGCGTCGAAAACGTTGACGGTCTTTTTTATCGCGACTATGGCTTTATGAGTAATTTTTTTATCGAAAATCTTAAACGCTATCAAAGCGACGGCTACCGTCACCAAAACGGTAATCGCGTATTCCGCGTGCAAAAAACTCGTCGGAGGGGTAATACCCAAAACCAAATCTCTTATTACGCCGCCGGCAAGCGAAGAACACAGAGCGACTACGAAAATACCGAAAACGTCCAGCTCGTATTCGATACCGACGAATACGCCTACCAAC
>JBJFAO010000003.1:0-4527 GCA_051887955.1 Christensenellales bacterium | reverse complement strand
AGCTTTATCTCCTCTCCTTTGATATAATTGTCAAAATCCGACTCGTCCACCGAATACGTAAGCGCACCCGAAAGATAAACCGGAGTGGTCTCTATCGCATATAAAAACCTGTTAGTGCCCGAAATAAGGGAGTCTATTTGCGAAAATACGTAATTAAAATCATCCCTGTTGGAGGCGCTCGAATCCAGTAAAACGCTTATGGAATAGAGTTTTTCACGTATCTCCGTAGCCGATTTTTCGGTATATTTATTAAAATCCGCCGTCTTATACCAATCCGAATATTCTTTCAATTTATCGGATATCGTATCGTCGTCAAAGTAATTGAAAACGACGTTCGTATACGTTTTGTTCCCCGCTTTGTCCGCTATAACCACGTCGACGGAAGACATACCGTAACAGTCGTAATCGAGTACGTAAACGTCGTCCGCAGAATAAACGAACGAAGTATCCGATCCTCTCAGCTTGACATACCCCAAACCGCTCAGCGTATCGACGGCTTCTATTCTTATCGAGGCTATTTTGTCGGCGGTCAGATCGTAAGAGACGTCCGTTTTTCTCAACGAAGGAGCGGTAGCGTCAATGCAATTTCCGTTGTCGTTATACGTAACGGTAGCTATCTCCGATATGTTCCCTACGTTGTCGACGCTGTACGCGTTTATATAATAGCTTATTTCGTTTTTTAACTTAAACTCGCCGATATATTCCGTATAGGCTTCTCCGTTTACCGAAAACACAGTGTGTTTTATTCCGCTCTGCGTATCCTCTCCGGCGTCGACGGAAACGGTAACCGAAGGAGCGTATCCTCCGGAAAGCGAAACGTCCGTATCGGGAGTAATCTTTATTTCCGGCTTCGGCGGAGGAACGGAATCGAACTTATCGTAGACGTATTCTTTCACGAAGCAATTATCCGCTTTGTCGAAATAATAAACCCAAACGGTCGTGTTGTCCGTTATCGTCTTTGAAATTCCCGACTCGTAATTATCTAAAACAACGGCTTCGCCGTCGCCTATCTTGTAGTACACTTCTTTTATGTCGCTCGTATCGCTTGCAAAAGTATTTATGAAAAGCGCGTACGCAGAGCCGTTCTTGTAGTACTTGTCCATAGGCTCCGATTCGGGGACGGTCGGAGCCGTATTGTCGCTGTAAATCGTCTTTTCGACGACGGCTATCTTCTCGCCGTCCGCATCGTATGCGTTGAGTCTGACGACAACCTTCCCTTCCGCCGTTATTCTATAGCAAACCTTGCCGTTATCCGGCACGGGCGTTTTTACTCCTTCCACCGTATCCTTAACGGTCTGGTCTATAGAATAGTGGGTGACTGCGGACGAAAAGGAATAATTTATTTCCGCTTCTTTCAAAAACCCGTCGCCGGAACGTTCGACTCTTTGATATTTGACTTCGCCGTCAACGATACCTGCGCTTGTCAATGCGGTAACGCTTACGCCGACGATTTCCTCCCCCTCGGCAGCGACGAAACCGCCATGCATGCCGATAAGTACCGAAGCCGCAATAAAAAGACATATAATATTAAAAATTAAAACACTTTTTTTTATATTTAATTTATCCATATATAGTCCTTTGCAAAAATCACGAGTATTATATCACATATTCCGACTAAATTCAACGGTAAGCAAAATTTTACTCCCGTTTATTATTTAATAATAAAAACATTAAAATTTTCTTAAAAAAGCATTCCTCACCGACGGCGTTTGCAATTCATACAATGTACTATACGCCGTTTTTGCGGCAATTTGATTTTTGGAGGTAATATGAAAAAATACGTATCGATAGTCATGATTGTCGTTTTACTCGTTTTAAGCTGCGTCTTCTTCGCCGCTTGCAACGCAAAAGCCGACAATCTGATACGACTCAACGAAGTTACGCACTCGGTGTTTTACGCGCCGCTATACGTCGCAATCAACAAAGGATACTTCGAAGAATACGGACTGGAGGTGGAGTTGACCAACGGCGGCGGAGCGGATAAAAGTATGACAGCCGTAATCAGCGGACAGGCGGACATAGGACTTATGGGACCGGAAGCAGCCGTATACGTAAAAGCGGGCGGAAGCAACAATTATCCGATAGTATTCGGTCAGCTGACAAAGCGCGACGGAGCTTTCCTTGTAGGAAGAAAAGCCGAGCCCGATTTCAAATGGACGGACCTTGCCGGTAAGGAAATAATAGGCGGAAGAAAAGGCGGAATGCCCGCCATGAGCCTCGAGCACGCGCTCAATAAAAACGGACTCGCGATAGGTACGGACGTCGTTTTGAATTACGACGTACAATTCGACCTGATAACCGCCGCTTTCGAAGGCGGAACCGGAGATTATTGCACTATGTTCGAGCCGAACGCGAGCCAATACGAAGCGCTCGGCAAGGGTTATATAATAACCGACGTCGGGAGCGAAGCGGGAGAAATGCCGTACACGTGCTTTATGGCTACAAAAGATTTTATCGCAAAAAATTCCGACAAAGTAACGGCATTTATGAAGGCAATAATAAAAGCCGTCGATTTCGTAACCGTCGGAGCGACGGAAGAAATCGTGGACGCTTTAGTACCGAGCTTTCCCACCACGAGCAGAGAGCTTCTCAAAAAATCGGTGGAAAACTACAAAGCGATTGACGCCTATATGAGCAATCCCGTTATGACGAAAAGCGCGTTCGACAATATGATAACCGTACTCAAAGAGAGCAAAAGTCTGAACGGAGACGTCGCGTTCGAGGAAATAATAGACAACTCTATAGTAGAAAAAATTATTGCGGAAAAATAAAAATATCACGATACGAAAGGAGCAAAAATGATACTGCAATTACAGGATTTATCCTTCACTTATCACAGCAAGGATACGGAAACGAAAGCTTTGGACAAAATGAGCTTTTCGGTGGAAGAAGGAGAATTTTTCGGAATAGTCGGACCGTCGGGATGCGGAAAAACGACTATCCTGAATCTCCTCGCCGGAATCGAAAAACCGAGCGAAGGGAAAATAACCCTGAGAGGAAAGCCTTTGGAAGAATCCGGCAACAAAATCGCCCTGATGCCGCAGCGCGACCAGCTGTTCGAGTGGAGAACGATAGAAAAGAACGTCTTCCTCGGTCTGGAGATTATGAAAAAGAACACCGCCGAAAACAGAAAACACGGTTTGGATCTGCTTACCAAATACGGACTCGGAGAATTCGTATCCAAACACCCGTCGGAGTTGTCGGGAGGTATGCGCCAGCGAGCCGCCCTCATACGCACGCTCGTAAGCGATCCGGACGTGCTTTTGCTGGACGAACCGTTTTCCGCTCTTGACTTTCAGACCAGACTTAACGTCTGCAACGACGTACATTCGATAATAAAACAGGAAGGGAAAACGGCGATTCTCGTTTCGCACGACATAAACGAAAGCATCTCGCTGTGCGACAGAATACTTGTTCTTTCCGCTCGTCCTGCTCGCGTAATTGCGGAAACAGTAATAAATATTGACAAAAAGCTTACGCCTTTACAGCGCAGAGAATGTACTGATTTTTCTAAATATTTTGAAAAAATATGGCGTTTATTGGAGGGCACTAATGACAACAGAACATAAAAAATATCTGAAAAAAATGAAAAAACTGCGTATACTCACTTTATCCTTGCAAATCGGTTTGTTTATACTCTTTTTTGCATTGTGGGAGCTGGTGGCGTATTTTGAAATAGTGGATCCGTTCATCATAAGCTCTCCGTCGAGAATACTGAAGATAATAATAAGTCTCGGCTCCGGCGGCGAGCTCTTCCGCCACATCTGGGCTACGCTTTACGAAACCGTAGCCGGGTTCCTTATTTCCACTGTTTTGGGAACCGTAATCGCAATTATTCTTTGGTGGAGCCCTTTGATAAAAGGGGTGACGGAACCATATCTCGTCACCCTGAACGCTTTGCCGAAAATCGCTCTCGGCCCGATAATAATAATCTGGGTGGGAGCGGGTAAAGCTTCGATAATAACTATGGCGGTTTTAATATGCATAGTAATAACTACAATAAGCGTTCTGACCGGTTTTATTACGGTTGATCGCGAAAAAATAATGCTGTTAAAATCAATGAAAGCCACAAAATTGCAGATATTCGTAAAACTCGTATTCCCTGCAAATTTGCCGACTATTATTTCCGTATTGAAAATAAACGTCGGACTGAGTTGGGTTGGTACAATTATGGGCGAATATCTGGTTTCTCGAGAAGGTATTGGATACCTTATCGTATACGGAAGTCAGGTCTTCCAGCTCGATCTCGTCATGGCGAGCACGGTGCTTTTGTGTTTGCTTGCCGCTCTTATGTACGGCGGAGTGGCTCTCATAGAAAAGCTGATATCACGAAAGTTTTGACAAATCCGGCGGTCATAAGGCCGTCGGTTTTACATATCATTTTAATATGAAATGGAAACGACTGTCGGTATCAGCTACGTTTTTGGGGGCATTGATCGGCGCGGGATTTGCGTCGGGAAGAGAAATATCGTTGTATTTTTGCAAGACGTCTTTAATCACTCCCCTTCTTGCCGGCGCGTTTTTAGG
>JBJFAO010000002.1:0-4576 GCA_051887955.1 Christensenellales bacterium | reverse complement strand
CCCATGGCGACGGCTTATTCGGTTTTGGATAACAACGGCAAAGACGCGCGAAACGTGTGGACGACGTCGGCGGTTACTCTCAGTATAACGGTAAGCGACGCATACACGGGCACTACAAACCAGGGAAGCGGCTTGTCAAAGGTCGAGCTGAGAAGGAACACCATATCGGGCGCGATAGTTGCGACGTACGCGCCGTCGGGAGGGATAGCCAACGGTTATACCGTCAAGTTTACCCTTAACGACAATTACGAGGTTTCGCAGACTTATTATTGGATAATCTACGATAAGGCGGGCAACTCCTCTACGATGGTGACTCAGAACGCCACGTTTAACGGAAAGACCTATACCAATTATTACAGAAACGATACGAAATACAATCACGTCGTCAATTACGTGAAGAAGGATTCCAATCCGGTAAACGTAAAAGTATACGATTCGGGAGGGACGAACGTTTTGTCGTCGGCTTCGGGGAATAACTCCGTTCTTGCCTGGACGAAGGAAGAAAGCACCGTATTAAAGTTGAAAACCGAGTTCGGATCGAGCGGCGGAAAGATACAGGTAGCCATACTGACTTCCGTCGACGATACGAATCCCGCGTGGACCAATCTCGTCCTCAGCGCGGCGGACGAGGATAAATTCCGCGACGCGATAACCTATCCGACCAACAGGAACGCAAAGAACAGCGTTACCGTCAGCTATACCGCCACGGGAGAAGGTATACGGTATTATAAATTCCGCTTCTCAAACAACGCGGGAGCGTCTTATGAAAGCGGCGTGATTACCGTTCGACGCGACAGAACCGGTCCCGAAGTAAAGCTAATAGGCTTCGGCAACTACAGTCACAGTACCGCCGTAGCGACGGACGAGGATATACAGAAGAGGATTTCCGGTTGTATTACCGAAGAAAGCATGTACAACAGAGCCGACTGGTACGGCAACGCCGCATACGCGGTAATAAGCGTAAAAGACGGCTATTCCGGAGCGGACGAAACGGCGCAGAGCTACAACGACTACGAGGGTCATACCGCTACAGTAGCCAGTCTTGCCAAGGCGAAAATAACGTTTTCGCACAACGGATATTCCTATGTTTCGACGTCGGGATATTACCAGAAAGGGAACGGAATATGGGTTCTTGTCGTACGTCTTTGGGATATCAACGAAATAAAGACGAATTGCCCGTCAATGGTGAAAGCCGACGGCAATCTGAATATCAAGATGGGACAGGGAGTGCCGTTCGAGTACAGAATACAGGTAGCCGATTTCTGCGGAAATTACAGCAACGTATTGAATAAGGGCGGCAGTAACGTTCTTAATTACAAGGTGGATCCGTTCGATTTGGATCTGGCGATTACTTCCATCACGCAGACCGACGCCAACGGTACGACGACCGCGTATAACGCCGTTCGTAACGGCGGAGCCTGGACGAGGAACAAGGTCACTATAAACGTAGCCAAGACAAAAATGGGGCTCAGCCCCGTATGGGTAAAATACTACGTAGGTACGGTAACCGACAACCCGGACGGTACGGTGACGGGGATTACGCAAAACGTGCCCGTTACGGATTCGCGGTGGTCGGCACAGCTCGTCGTAGGCGATTCTGGCAGCGGAACTTCCGCCAAGATAGAATTCCCCGCGACGTCGCGTTGCGTTCAGCTGGTGGTAATGCTTGCCAACGCTACGACCGAGCAGCACGGCGGACCTGTTTACTACGGTACCGCGAGCGACTTTATGGTAATAAGGCAGGATACCGACGCGCCCAATATGAAGGGGCTGGGATATTTCCTCTCCACCAACGGCAATATCACCGTAAATCCGTTTAATGCCAACGGAACGTTGAGAGAGGACATACTGCTCTACTACCGCACCGACTATAGCGCGAGTACGGGGACTTACACGAGCACGCGACTGACGAACAACCGCGATCTCGTCAACGTATGGATTCATACTCCCGTATATCTATATATAATAGCGACGGACGCTACGGGAGAGGCAGGAGCCGGAATGGGTAGCGGAATAAAGACCGTTACTTACACCGCAGGGACGAAGACGGAAGAGCTGACCGCGGCAGACAACGAGGTGTATTACGACGCAAACAGCTTCCAGGGAATATTCAGGAGCAAAACTACCCTCGGATACGTCAACGCTACGGAAAGCTACGAATTGAAATTCCGACTTGCGGACAATCAGGGCAACAACGCCACGTTTACTATGGCTAAGGACACCGACGGACATAAGCTTCTGCCCGTTGTGGATAAAGTTATTCCTCTCGTGAGTATATCGAAGGCGACCTACGGAAGCCCCGCTCAGAGTTATCTCAACGGCGGCAAATTTATAGGCGACGACTCGCACGTGTTAAAGACTGACCTCAACGTCGTGTTCTCAATAATCTGCGGCATTTCCGACGCGCAGGTATACGTAAGAAGGAGACCTTATCAGGAGGCTATGGATTCGTCCAGCCTTATCGTCGTCAACAACAGTAACAGGGCTACGAACAAATACGGATTTATTTCGTCTGCGGGAGTCGACCTGAATCAATGGGAAAAGATAGGCGGCAAGACATTTACCGCGCCTGCCAACAACGCGAGCTGGAGCTACGTCGTTTCCAGCAGCGACGCGGTCAAAAACCGTTTCGATATTCTTATCGTATCGGGTACGGGCGCGTATTATTATATGGAAGCGGGAGACGTATTTATCGATACTGTGCCTCCGGTAATAAACGACAGCCTTACGTTCTATTCGTTAAAGAGTTCCGCCGAAAACGCAAAAGGAAACAGCGCAAGCAATCCTATCGATTATTCCGCGTTGCGCACGGCGACGCTTACGACTAAGACAAACGACAGTCTCTACGCTTATTTCAGAATTACCGATGAAAACGGCAGCGGAATAAACGACGCAAAGGTACTTACCGTCGCGCCTGTTTCGGGCACTAAGCTCACCAAGGTATGGGTAAAGAGAATAGTGGACGGAAAGGAAACGATAGCGGCATACTATCGTATGGAGCTTACCGAAAGCAACAACTACAAGATAGAGGCGTACGACGTTGCCGACAACAGAGTGGAAAGCGCTTCTTTCAAGCCGAGCATAGACAAAAACCCCGTAGATCTGACGATAGGGATGAAGGACAGTCGCGGCAATAATTACGAATTCAATAAAGGCGCGTACAGCAACGCCGAGTACGTTACCGTTACTCTTACCGTAAGCTACGGCTTGAGCGGTCGCGGAAAGGTGCTGTTCGCGACGAGCGACGACGGCGATACCTGGTCGGCATACCAGGATCTGAGCGTGTTGCTTACGTCGGCGGGAAGCTCCGCTACCTGGAAACAGAATACTGCGGGTACGCAGTCTACGATTAGCTTCAACATATCCAAGGAGCAAAACACTTTCTATAGGTTCCGCGCATACAACGGAGTCACCGTATACAGGGTGGAAAACGGCGAGGACGTCATTCCTTATGCGGAAAGAGGATTGAGCAACGATATAGTTAAGATAGCGATAGACAAGACGGCTCCGCAGGTAAATATAAGCGGAAGCGTGTTGGAGTATAACGGTACCGTTTATTCCGGCAAGTTCGTTACCGAAGACGCAGGGGCAAAGGCGTACGGTACGGCAGACTGGTATGCGGACGGTATCGCGATAGGACTTTCCATAGCCGATCCGAACGTATACGCGTCGGGTATAAGCACGGTAGTGGTAAATCACGTTCTTAACGGAGTAAGTCAGGATACCTATACGTTTGCCCTTACGGACGGATATTATTACGCTATGAACGGCGCGGATAAGTTTTATTACAATCATTACGCCGAATACGTAATTACCCTTACCGACAGAGCGGGTAACAAATCTACCGTCACCATAAAGCCTAAGATAGACGCCGTTACGCCTTATTTCGACGGAAAATACTCTTTGCGCGCTAAAGAAAAGGGCGGCGCGACGGATATGGGCGCATACGCTGCGGACACCTGGACTCAGTACGACGTCATGGCGTATTTTAGTTCTGCATTCTCGTTGAGCGGAGCGAAATTGCAATACGCAAGAGCGGTCGGAAACGGCAATTTCGGAGAATGGTACGACAGCAGCAAGGTTTATAATTACGGCAGTATAAACGTTGCCGACGACGGAAAGAGCAAGACCGAGGCGACCGAATACAAATTTGCGCCCGAAGGGGTGAACGTAAGCTTCGATTATAAGTATAAGTTCCGTTTAGTGAGCGGAGCGGGCAGAATAAGCGAAGAGCTTTACGTAGGTCGCATAAAAATAGACCAGGAAAAACCGGAGATAGCGGCGGACGTTCGCACGGCGTGGGGTACTCTCGAATCGCAAGGGCTCGGACGTAAGGACAACGAGTATACCACGGTGATGACGGGCTGGACTCAGGACAACATCACCATAAAAATAACTACTCCGTCCGCGCTGGTAAGCGGCTTCAAGATCGTTTACTGCGTAAGTCAGGGCTCCGACGTATGGGTAGAAGCGGAAGGCAATATGGGCAACGAATCTTCCAATTTCCAACTCACCGTTTCGCCCAAAGCGTTTATACACAGAATAAATACGTCGAAGTATCAAGAAAACTATAAGT
>JBJFAO010000001.1:0-4586 GCA_051887955.1 Christensenellales bacterium | reverse complement strand
ATATTAGCCTCCCAAAGAGAGCTTATCGTGCCTACGTCCTTCCAATAGCCCGAAAACTCGTACGCGTACAGCCTCTGTCCGTCCTTCAGCATCATCGGGATTATATTCTTGCCGAAATCGTTGCTGCTTTCCTTGTTTTCTTCGTCTCTGATAAGATAATCGCGGAGCTTTTCCCAGGTGAAAATATATATTCCCATGCTCGCTTTCGTCGACTTGGGATGCTTCGGCTTTTCTTCGAACTCGTAAATAGCGTTGTTTTCGTCGGTATTCATTATACCGAAGCGACTCGCTTCCTCTATGCTCACGTTCAACACCGCTATAGTGCAATCGGCGCGGTTCTTTTTGTGGGCGTCGAGCATTTCGGAATAGTCCATTTTGTAAATATGGTCTCCGCTCAATATAAGCACGTATTCGGGGGAATATCTGTCGATAAAATTGATATTCTGATAAATAGCGTTTGCCGTACCCTTATACCACTCTCCGGATTTGCTCTTCTGATAAGGAGGCAACACGAACGCGCCTCCGTTGAGTCTGTCCAAATCCCACGGCTGTCCGTTGCCGATGTACTGGTTGAGCTCGAAGGGCTGATACTGCGTAAGCACGCCTATAGTATCTATTCCGGAATTGATCGTGTTGGAAATCGGAAAGTCGATAATGCGGTACTTTCCGCCGAACGGAACGGCAGGCTTTGCGACGTCCTGAGTAAGTACGCCCAAACGAGTGCCCTGTCCTCCTGCAAGCAACATTGCTACACATTCTTTCTTTGCGCTTAACATTTGATTATCTCCTTATTTTGTTGTCGCGGGATATTCTTCTCCCTTTATCTTTTCGTTTGATGCTTTATCGATTTTTTTGATTTTGCTCTCGTCGAGAGGCTTGTGCCACTTCAGGAACACCGCGGAATTGCCGGCTATTTCCAAAGCAATCGACTGTTCCTTTCCGTGCCTTTCTTCGTCGAAGGTTTCATACTCCCTGTCGCACTCCGCTTTTCCGCCGTATTTTACGCTTTCGGAATTGAGGACTTCTCTGTACACGCCCTTTTTATCCACCCCTATCCTGTAGTCCCTCCTGCTTACCGGCGAGAAATTGATGACGACCGTTATTCCTTCCCCCTCCTTGTCGTATCGGGTAAACGCTATCACGTTCTGACTGCTGTCGTCAACCACCACCCATTTGAATCCTGCGTATGAAGAGTCAAGCTCGTAAAGGGCTTTGTTTTCGAGATAAAACCTGTTCATATCCTTTACAAACGCTCGCACGAGAGTGTGACTGTCGTAATCGAGCAGGAGCCAATCCAACCCTTTCTGGTAGTCCCATTCTATAAATTGTCCGAATTCGTTGCCCATAAAATTGAGTTTTTTTCCGGGAAAAGCCATCTGGTAAGCCAACAAAGTCTTTAATCCCCCGAATTTCTCCTCGTACGAACCGGGAATTTTCCCTATAAGACTGCATTTTCCGTGAACCACTTCGTCGTGCGAAAAGGGCAGTACGTAGTTTTCGCTGAAAGCGTACGTTACCGAAAAAGTCAGCTTGTCGTGACTGCCTTTGCGGAAAAACGGATCGGTCTTTATATAATCGAGCGTATCGTTCATCCACCCCATATTCCACTTGTAATTGAAACCGAGACCGCCTATTTTCGGAGGCATCGTCACCATAGGAAACGCGGTGGACTCCTCCGCTATCATTATTACGTCGGGATGTCTTGTAAGTACGGTCTGATTGAGAGTCTGCAAAAAGTAAATCGCTTCGAGATTGTATTCTCCGCCGGCGGCGTTGGGACGCCATTCTCCGTCCTTTCTGTCGTAATTAAGGTAAAGCATGCTCGCCACCGCGTCGAGGCGCATACCGTCGATATGATAAACGGAAAACCAGTAGTCGACCGCGCTTATCAAATAACTGCGCACCTGAGGCTTGTTGTAATCGAACACCCTCGTTCCCCAGCTCTTATGCTCCTGTTTGTATATATCGTCGTATTCGTATTGGCACGTGCCGTCGAATTCGTAAAGACCGAACGCGTCCTTCGGGAAATGGCTGAGAACGAAATCCATAATCACTCCTATCCCGGACCTGTGGCATCTGTCCACGAAATACATAAAATCGTGCGGCGTCCCGTAACGGGACGTGGGAGCGTAAAATCCCGTAACCTGATAGCCCCAGCTTCCGTCGAACGGATGCTCGGTAATCGGCAACAGCTCTATATGGGTATAGCCCATTTCCTTGACGTAAGGCACGAGCTCGTCGGCAAGCTGTCTGTAAGAATAAAAATTGCCGTCGGGGTGTTTCTTCCACGAGCCTGCGTGCACCTCGTAAATATTCATAGGAAGCTCGTACGTGTTGCGCCCCTTCCTGTTTTCCATATATTCGCCGTCAGTCCACTTGTATCCGTCTACGTCGTAGACCTTAGAGGCGGTGGCAGGCGCGGTTTCGCTGTGAGTTGCGTAAGGATCGGCTTTGAGTCTGACGACGTGGTCGACTCCCTGAATGGAATACTTGTAGTTGTCGTATCTCTTTATCCCTTTTACGTAGCACTCCCATATTCCGGTCGTGCCGAGCCTTTCCATAGGATTCAGAGTCCTGTCCCAGCCGTTGAAATCTCCCACTACGCTTACGCTTTCGGCGTTGGGCGCCCATACGCGGAAACGCCACATACGCTTTTTATCCTTATGTACCGCCGAAACCTTGAAAAACTTATAAGATTCGTAGTTCGTACCCTCGTTAAAAAGATACACGGGATAGTCATAGGTGTTTTTGGTCATATCTACTCCTTAAAAGGTCGTTATTATACCGTATTTTTTCCGGTCAAGCAAAAAAGACAGTTTTTTCAGTTTTTTATCGAACGCTTCGGCGTCGTACTCGTATCCGAACGCTCCGCTTCCGCTTCCCGTCATTCCCGCGCAAAAGCCCGCCTCTCGCAGCGCGGAAATAGCCGTTCCTATCTCGGGCGCAAGCTCCGTCGCGGATTTTTCAAGAGCGTTTTTCGGAACGAAGTACTCCTTTTTCTTCAACCGCGCGACGATCTCGTCCGTATCCGGATTTTCGCCGCCGATTATATCGTACAACCTGAAGCACTCCGCCGTGCTTACCCCTCTTTCGGGGATAACCAACGCGTATTTCATTCCTTCCGGCACCCTCAGCGGTTCGGTATCCTTTCCCGTCCCTCTCATCCGACAGGGCGCGTCGAGATACATTGCCGGCACGTCGCTGCCGATTTCGGTGAGAAGCTCGGGCTCGGCGGTAAAGCCGTATAGCTTTTCCAACCCTCTCGCCACTGCCGCCGCGTCGGCGGAAGAACCGCCCAATCCGGCTTTTTCGGGTATATTTTTTATTATCGTTATTCCGACTCCTCCGTCGAAATAACGGGATTGGAGCAATTCTACGGTCTTTTTTACGGTATCGTTGTCGAAAAGCCCCTCTTTGCCTTCGTACCTTACGGTCACGTCGGAGGACTTTTCCATAATCACCGTATCGGCAAGCTCTACGGGAACGATCACCGTATCCAGCTCGTGCTTATTGCCCGCTCTTCCCGTAATCTTAAGGCAGAGATTGAGCTTTGCTCTCGCTTTGATAACCAGTTTGTTTCCGCTTTCCATAATTTACCTGTTTTATTATACATTACCGAGCCGAGGTAGGTCAACGAATATTTTGAAAATATTATTAAATATATAATAAATAGGCGAAAATAAGAGTTTTTTGGCAAAATCGTCATATCGAAAAATTTTTTTATTACATTTTTCCCATAAAACGCGAATCGGTAAAAATTCCGACGAGCCGTCAGTATAAAAATCTTGCGGGATCGAAGATAAGTCCGAAATACGTTTTCGTCTGCTCCCCGGTATGCTCCTGTCCTTCGTAAAGAAGCCACCTTGCCGCGCAGATTATACATGAAGAAAAGTATTCCGAAACAAGGTCTGCAGGCACTTTTGTAGCAACGTCGTTTTTTGTGATTTTTTCATAAAACCGTTCGGAAATAACCTCTTGTAAAACAGCCGTTTCCGTGCAATTTTCCGCACCTATAAAACACTCGGCAAGCCTACGGTTTTTCCGTATAAAATCGGAGGCTAAAACCGCTATATTGTCGCAATATTCGATAAAATTCGAGGCGTATCGCTCCGCTTTTTCCGAAAAAGCGTCTACGAATTCCCCTATGCAAAATCGCAAAAATTCGTATTTATCGGCAAAATAATTATAAAAAGTCACTCTCGGAATATTGGCTTTTCCGCAAATCTGCGACACGGAAATAAGGTCGAATTTTTTCTCCTGTATTAGGTCGAAAAGCCCGTTTTCCAACGCGCTGTAATTCCGTTTCGTCGCCGTCGTTATTCTGCGGTCTTGTCTTTTTTCCATCTGTTTTTACTCCGAGCTCCGCGCACTTTTCTAAAAACAATTTATCACGAAAAAGCCGACGTGTCAACCTCCGCCAAGCTCCGTTTTCTTCCCGAAAAGATTTTGCCGACGCCCCGTAAGATAAAAACCGAGCCGACGCGAAAGGTCGGCTCGGCATAAGTAATTTCGTTCGGAATAACGCTACGCTCGTTACAGAATATCGTCGAGATAGGCGAAAGTCTCCCTTTCGGTTTCGTTTTTGA